>CAMIVF010000005.1 GCA_946401715.1 uncultured Clostridia bacterium
TCTGGGATAAGATCGCAGACTGGTGGTCAGGACTGTGGCCGCTGTGACAGAATCCCCATCGCTCTCAAAGCCCACTTCGCTGAACTAACTGCAACGAAGACTAAGGTGTCCGGGGTATTCAGCGAACGACACCTTCATACCCCGGACACCAAGTCTTCGTAAGCAGTGGATTTCAGCTCGTTCCTGCTCATGTTCGCGCATGGGGATCCCTCCCCTTGTGCCGCGCCCGAATCCGCGCCCGATTCAGTACTACAGCTCAATCTCAATCTTCCGCCCCGTTCTCTGATACCTGACGCAGCGTACGCCCGCGGCATGAAGCAGCCTTGCGGAAGCGATGTTGTTCGGCGCGTTCCGGTACTTGTCGTCCTCGTAGATGACCGTCTTGATCCCGGACTGGATCACTGCCTTGGCGCATTCATTGCACGGAAACAGCGTCACATACAGCCTTGCGCCCTCCAGGCCCGGGCCGCGGTAATTCAGGATGGCGTTGAGTTCGCTGTGAACGGTGTAGGGATATTTCGTCTTGAGTTCATCTCCGTCGTCCGCGCTTCTTGCCCATGGAAACTCATCGTCAGAGCATCCATTCGGAAGCCCGTTGTAACCCATGGACAGGATCTTGTTGTCCGTGCTGACGATGCAGGCGCCCACCTGCGTGTTCGGGTCCTTTGACCGGAGCGCGGCCAGGTGCGCGACTCCCATAAAATACTCATCCCAGGATATATAGTCTTTTCTCTTATCGCTCATAGCTTCCCCCAGTCTTGTTACGACGCATTTTCCTTTGTTCTGTTCCTTTCTGGCAGTATACAGCCCGGCTGCGCTTTGATTCAGCCGGGCTGTATGGATTCTTTATTTCGTTCCGAAGATCCGGTCGCCGGCATCGCCCAGTCCCGGGACAATATAGCCGTGATCGTTCAGGTGATCGTCCAGCCCGGCGATGTAGATGTCAACGTCGGGATGATCTTCCTGCAGACGCTTTACGCCCTCCGGGGCGGCAAGGATGTTCATCACGCGGATATGTCTGCAGCCGTGCTCCTTGAGCATGGTAATCGCAGCAGAAGCACTTCCTCCTGTCGCAAGCATGGGATCCACGACGAAGACTTCTCTTTCGCCGCAGTCCTCCGGGAGCTTGCAGTAATACTCGACCGGCTTCAGCGTTTCGGGATCACGGTAGAGTCCGATATGGCCGACCTTCGCTGCAGGGATCATGGTGAGAACTCCGTCTACCATGCCGAGTCCCGCGCGGAGGATCGGGATGACCGCGAGCTTGCGTCCGGACAGTTCCTTGACGGTTGCCCTGGCGATCGGCGTTTCGATCTCGACATCCGTCAGCTTCAGATCCCGCGTTGCTTCGTAGCACATCAGTCCCGCGATTTCCGAGACAATGGTCCGGAAGTCCTTTGTACCGACGTCTTTTCTTCGAATGACGCCGAGCTTGTGCTGGATCAGCGGGTGATCAAGAATCATTACTTTTGACATGACTGGCCTCCTTATGATGTATCGATTATCAGGATACTTGAAAACTGTGATACTTCGGAACCGGATTCAGGAACGCCAACGGCGTTCTCACTGCAGCGGTTCCTGCTGCAGCCGGCTTTCCTCGAGACT
Source organism: uncultured Clostridia bacterium (assembly GCA_946401715.1). Classification (GTDB taxonomy): domain Bacteria; phylum Bacillota; class Clostridia; order Lachnospirales; family Lachnospiraceae; genus Porcincola. Next base: position 1,606 of record CAMIVF010000005.1, read on the forward strand.
CAGGATCTTTGAGAGCCTGAGCACATAGACCCGGAGCATTTCGTACACACGGTTGTAGTCCGCCAGGCTTCCGCCGTAAGGATCAGAGATGTCTTCGTCTGCCTGAATGTAAGAGGCAAGGGTGAAAACATTCTTGGCGTGTTCGTGATCCTTCAGGAGCCGGCTCATCAACGCTTCGTCCATCGTCAGGATCAGGGTGCGGTCGTCGAAGTCATCCTCGGTGAGCTGCTCGCTGACATGATCCTTCATGGACAGGGAATGACTGACCAGGACCGCCTCTGCCTTCGGATTGATCGGTTCGGGAAACAGCACTACAAGCCCCTTCGACGTGATCAGGATGTCCTCCAGAAGAAAGATCTGCTGGAGAATCGCCTCAGCCATCGGGCTTGTCGAGGTGTCACTCTCACTGACAAAGATCAGTTTATCATAGTGTTTCATGGCAGGTTTCCTATACTGAGAGAATGTGATGTCCCGCAGCCTTGATCAGCCGGTTCATGATCGCGGCCCCAATCTGCGGCGTATCAAATGACTCTGAGTAAATGACATCGACCCCGAGGCTGTCGAATTCACGGAGAATGCCGAACAGATGCTGCGAGATCGTGATTTCCTTTGCCCGGCTGCCGGCTGAGCGCACGATTCCATAGTGATAACTGCCGGCATCCTCGTCCGCGGCAATGATGCCGCACCTGAGGCCTTTCATAACAGCTTCGCGCGAAAGCTTCTCGATGGCGGCGCGTACATGGTCCCCGCGTCCTTCAACGATGGTCAGAGCTGCCTTCGGGGCATAATGCCGGTACTTCATGCCCGGCGCCTTCGGCCGGAAGGAAGGATCCTCGCTGTGAAGCCCCGGATCCATGCAGACGTCTCCGATCACATCCCGGAGCATCTCCAGACTGATGAAACCCGGGCGAAGGACCATGGGGGTGTCCGCTGTCAGATCGATAATCGTAGATTCAACGCCAATGCCGACGCTGCCCCCGTCGATGATCATATCGATCTTTCCGTTCAGATCATCATACACATGCTGTGCCGTCGTCGGACTGGGCCGGCCTGAAGTGTTGGCGCTCGGGGCGGCAATGTATCCGCCTGACGCGCGGATCAGCGCCAGCGCAATCTCATGATCAGGCATACGGACTGCGACCGTGTCAAGGCCTCCCGTGACGGAGGATGGGACGAGAGGGCTTTTTTCCATAATGATGGTGAGTGGTCCGGGCCAGAATGCCTGACTCAGGATATATGCCTGTTCCGGGATATGCGTTACGATCAGCTCCAGACTGTCCGGACTGGCGATATGGACAATCAAAGGGTTGTCACTGGGACGGCCCTTGGCGCTGTAGATCCGCCTGGCCGCGTCCGGATCAAGGGCATCTGCCCCCAGTCCGTATACGGTCTCTGTCGGAAATGCAACCAGATGGCCGCTTCTGATGATGCTGCCTGCTGTTTCCATGAGAGCTTCGTCGACGCCGTCTCTCATGTCAGCCCATATTGTCTCCATGTCTGTCACCTGATCTGCCGGCTGCTGTGGACGCAGCGCACATAGCCGGGCTGCTTTGCTGCTGTCTGCTTCTTCTGCTGATATCTCATGAAATTATATCATGTGCCTTTTCTTCTGTGAAGAAAGAACATGAGAAGTCGCACGGGACGGAACGTCACCCCGGTTTCCCGCCGGCATCCGGCGGGAGTCTCCCCGCTGAAATGAACTTATTGGTGCATTTTCTGCAGATTGTGATATACTGGCATAAATTGATCTTTTTTTAGGAGGGACTGTCTGTTATGGGAGAGGAAATCAAAGCACCGGCAACGGAAGCAGTAGAAGCAGCGGCTGAGGCTGTATGCGAGGCGGCTGAAACGGTACAGGCTGCAGAGGAAGCAGCGGCTGAGACCACGCAGGCTGCAGAGGAAGCAGCGGCTGAGACCGCGCAGGCTGCTAAGGAGGCAGCGGCTGAGACCGCACAGGCTGCAGAAGAGGCAGCGGCTGAGACCGCGCAGGCTGCAGAAGAAGCAGCGGCTGAGGCAGCACAGTCTGTGGCGGAAGCGGCAAAGGAAGCTGCTGAAGAGAAGCCATCAGAGCCTGCCGAATCCATGGCAGATTTTGAAGCGGAAATTGATGCTTCCCTGCGCAGATATGAGCGCGGTGAGAAGGTAAAGTGCACGGTTGTGAGTGTCGACATGGACAAGGTCATGGTTGAGCTCGGCTCGACAGCCGGTATTATCCGCAAGCAGGACGTGAATGATGATCCGGCCTATAATTTGCAGGAGAACATCAAACCCGGTGATGAGGTAGAAGCTACTGTTATCCGTCCGGATGATGGCCACGGGAATGTCGTTCTGTCGATGAAGGCGGCGTCCGCACAGAAAGCATGGGACAGGCTGCTCAGCCTGCTGGAAACGAAGGCAACGGTTACCGTGAAGATCAACGGCGTGACCAAAGCCGGCGTAACCACGATCCTGGAAGGCGTGCGTGGATTTATTCCTGCTTCCAAGCTGAGCCTTGGCTTTGTGTCTGATGAAGAACTGAACAACTGGGTCGGCAAGAGTGTTGAGGCCCGTGTCATTACCGCAGAGAAGGAAGGAAGGAAGCTGGTGCTTTCCTCCAAGGAGATTCTCAGGGAGAAGGAAGCGGCTGAGCGCAAGGAAGCTGCTGCTGCCGTGAAGCCGGGCATGATCACCGAAGGAACGGTTGAGACGATTAAGGATTACGGCGCATTTGTCAATCTGGGCAAGGGCGTTACGGGACTGCTCCATGTATCGCAGATCAGCCCGAAGCGGATCAAGACACCCGGAGAAGTTCTGAAAGAGGGCGACACGGTCAAGGTGAAGGTCACGAAGGTGGATGGCAGCAGGATCAGCCTGAGCATCAAGGCGTTGGACGAGTCTGCTCCGGAAGAGCCGAAGGAAGAGAAGATCAACTTCAAGCTGCCCAAGAGCGAAGCGATCGGAACCGGCCTCGGCGATCTGCTGAAGGGCCTGAAGCTGAAATAAGGAAAACGGTTCGTATGCAGGACGCCTCCAGGTGAGGCGGAATGAGGATTTGCGAAAACAACAGCCCGGCGTATGCCGGGCTGTTTTGCGCCGCCGGGAAAGTGCGTCATGCCGCCGGGGCGTGCATCATGCCGCGGCCAGGCCGGAAGAGGTGTGTCACATGCCGCCTGCCTTGCGTGCGCAGGCAAGCTCCGCTTCGATGATGCTGCTTCTCAGGCCGCCTTGCTCCAGGACGCGGACTGCCTCGATCGTCGTACCGCCGGGGGAACAGACCATATCCTTCAGCTGGCCGGGATGCATCCCGGTTTCCAAGACCATCTTTGCTGAGCCGAGCACCGTCTGCGCGGCAAAGTGATATGCCATGTCCCGCGGCATGCCGAGCGCGACGGCGCCGTCCGCCATTGCTTCTATAAAAAGACAGACATAGGCGGGTGAGCTGCCTGAAACCGCAGTGACAGCGTCAAGCAGCTTCTCCGGAACCCGGAGGGCGCTGCCAAAGCTTTGAAACAGTTCCAGCACGCCCGTAAGCTCTTTATCGGAGACCAGCTCGTTCGGGCAGACGGCAGACATGCCTTCCTGGACAAGCGCGGGCGTATTCGGCATGGCCCGGACGATCTTCAGCTCTCTCTGGAACTGCTCTTTCAGCCACAGTAAACTCTTTCCCGGTGCGATCGAGACAACGACTGCAGTGTCTTTTACACAGGTGCGGATCTGCGCGATGACCTCGCCCAGGACCTGCGGCTTCACAGCCAGAATCAGAAGGTCCGATGTGGCGGCAATCTCCTCATTGTCCGCGCAGGTGATCCCGAGTTCTTCGCGGATGCGCTTTCTGGAGGCTTCTGTACGGGCGGATGCGGCAAGGTCCGCGCGGTCCGCCTGCCCCGAGGCAAGGATGCCGCGGATCATGCCGGTGGCCATGTTTCCGCAGCCGATCAATCCAATTTTCATAGTGATATTGCTGTCCTTTCAGATAGATTTCATAAAAAAGTATAGAATTCCCAGAAGATTGCGTCAAGAAAGAGATCGCTTGACATGTAATGACTTCGAGAGTAGAATTAAAACAAATGTAATAATTCTGTAATCTCGATGTCCCAGTTCGAAATAAAACCGGGCAATCCCGATAACATTTATGGGAGGTTTGTTAATGAAAAAGCGTTTAGCCGGAATTATCCTGCTTGCAGTTATGGTGATGCTGGTCTGTGCAGGACATACCTGGGCGGGTTTTGTCAAGGTGAACGGCAATACCATGTACAAGACAGAATCCGGGAGTTTTCTGAAGGGACTGCAGAAGATTGACGGTGAATACTACTACTTTGACACTTCCGGCATCCTGAAGAAAAAGGGCTGGATCAAGACACCGGAAGGGAAGGAGTACTATGCCACAAAGACGGGTGCTCTTCTGAGAAACCAGTGGTATAAGAACAGGAGAAAGTATTATCTGACCGAGACCGGGGAAAAGGCGAAGGGGATCACCAGGATCGGCAACGCGCTGTTTTATTTTTCTCCGACAAAAGGAAAGCTTCAGAAAGGAAAGCTGAAGGATCCGGACGGCAATTTTTATATTACGAATAACAAGGGCGTCGTATACCGGGGCAAGCTGTTTACGTATAAGGGCAAGCGGTATTACGCGCATGAGGATGGCAGGCTGGCAAAGGGCCTGACGAAGATCGGGAATCACATTTATTTCTTCCGTCCGAAGAACGGTAAGATGTTGCTTTCGTCGCTGAGAACAGTTGACGGCGCAAAGTATTACTTCAGAAAGCGTGGAAGAGCTGCCCGCAGCCAGTGGGTAAAGATTAAGAATCAGTACTATTATTTCCAGGAAGACGGCCGCATGGCGACGAATCAGATCGTCGGGAAGTGGTACGTCGATGAGGACGGCGTGCGTAAGCCGGCTTCCGAGGCGCCCGGCAGCGGGATCCGCAAGAAGAACGGAAAGTACTACGTCTACGACGAGGACGGAAATCTAGTCAAGGATGCCTGGGCGAACGACGGGGAAGACACCTATTACGCCGGAAGCGACGGCGCTGCCCTGACCGGTTTTCAGACAATCAATAAAAAGCAGTACTATTTCGATGAAGAGGGTGTCCTGCAGAAGGATACGATCGTCAAGGTCGGCACGAAGTATTATGTCGCCGCCTCGGACGGACACATTACGGGGACCACGAAGAAGTCCGGCGCAGCGCTTGTGGCCTATGCGAAGAAGTTCCTCGGCCTTCCCTATGTGTGGGGCGGAACCAGCCTGAAGAAGGGCGCGGACTGCTCGGGATTCTGCTTCGCTGTCCATCAGAAGTTCGGTATTACGCTGATGAGAGTTGCGGACGATCAGATGAAGGGACCGTCCAAGGCATATCAGAAGCTTGGCTATAAGAAGGGCGTCCGGATTAAGGATAAGAACCTGCAGCCGGGAGACCTGGTTTTCTATGATTCGAGCAAAGACGGTGTGATGGATCACGTTGCGATGTATATCGGAAAGAAGAAGGGAAAAGGACAGGTGATCCACGAGGCCGGCAAGAAATATGGTTGTGTCATTACGGATATAGACTGGGCGCATGGCCGTGTGTCGAACAAGAATATGCGTTACTGGGCATAATATTTCAGAAGTGATATGAAACCGCCGTCCGGCACAGGCCGGACGGCGGTTCATTGTAGGAAGCACAAAGAGGCCTTGCGCAGTTTCCCGTACATCAATCTGCTTGCAATTGGCCGTAGGTGCGGATTATACTGATTCTGCGGATCTGAGTCGGAAACGCTGAAAGGGGTACATATACCATGAGAAAAGTCTCTAATGTTATTATCGGCCTGCTTGCGGCAGGCGTATGCGCTCTGATCACATGGCTTACGCTGGATTCAAATTTCGCGAACGTCATCTATAATCTGGGCTTTCTGGCAGTCATGCTGATCATCATAGCAGGCGCCTTCGCGATCAGCTTCTCACGTCTTCGCCAGACCCGCCTGGGCCTGGACGGAGCGACGAAGAAGATGAAACAGCTTGCCAGGACCGGCGGCAACATGTCTTCCATTACCAGCCCGGGCGCGACGCTTTTTGAAGTGCCTTATCTGGACGGAAAGTATCAGGAATACCTGGCCTTCCTGCATAAGACCAACAGCCCGACGGATATCGGGGATTACATCGGCGAATACGAGATCAACAACTACACGCACCGCCGTCTGGTGGAGATGGTCCCGGATATTCTGACCAGCCTTGGCATACTCGGAACCTTCCTGGGGCTTGTTCTGGGACTGCGCGGGTTTAACCCTGCCAGCTATGAAGCAATGTCCAGCTCTGTCGAATCTCTGATCGACGGAATCAAGGTTGCGTTTGTCACTTCCATCTACGGACTCTCCCTGTCGCTCGCATTTTCCTACTGGCTGCGCGGCACCCTGACTTCAGTCTCCGAGTCGCTGGACCGTTTTCTGGATGCGTATTATACCTGCGTGGTTCCGCCGACGGATGCCACCGCGATGAACCATATCATTGCGAACCAGAACTCCCAGACCAAGCTGATGCAGCAGATGCAGAAGGATCTGGCGAAGGAGGTCGCAGCGAGTCTGTCCAGTTCCATTGAACCCATGGTGGCGCATCTGGACAAGACGATGGATGAGTTTACCGATGCGGTGACCATGAACCAGGAAAAGCTGCTTGAGAACATCGGCGAGCGTGTTGCCCGTACCATGAAGCAGGAATTCTTTTCTGAGTTCATCGAGATGCGCAGGGTCATGGGCGAGGCGAACAAGGCGCAGAGAGAGCACCTGGCATTCATGGACAATGCCGAGAAACAGTTCCAGCAGGATGTCATGGAGGGTGAAGCGCGCATGGCTCAGGCCATGGATGCTTCTTCCGAGGTTGTGCTCAGAGCCATGACCGCGATGAATGAACAGGAACAGAACCTGTCCACCTTTGTGGCGGATATGCGCCGCGCGATGGACGGGATCGTGGAGACGAGCGATCTGAATGTGAAGATGACGCAGCAGATGGAGCATCTGATCGACATGAACGACGACGTCGCGGACAAGATGATGGAGCTGGCACAGCTGAGCGAGCGTTATACAAAGAGTCTGGCCAGCGTACAGTCTGCCAACTCGGATCTCTCGGAAGGCCTTGCCGTCATGAACGATTCGAACATTCGCATGACAGACCAGATCTCGAAGATGAACGCTTCGACGGCGGAAGTGCTGGAAGCCTCAAGGGCGGCACAGATGGAATATATCGCGGCGTCTTCCGAATACCTGAAGCAGATCCAGGCGTCACAGGACGATCTGTCTGCCCAGATGAAGACACAGCAGAGCAACCTCAAGGAATTCACGGAGTACATGACACAGGTTCTCTCGAGAATGACCAAGCTGACAGAGACAAACAGCCAGATGGTGACGAACCTTCAGGTACGCGTGGACAAGCTCAGCCAGTCGCCTGTGGACGATCTTCTGGTCCAGCAGCAGCTTGACCGCATGATCGGGCTGATGGAAGCGCAGGAGAAGCGTGCTGCGAAACAGGAAGCGGCTGCCGCCGAAGCGAAGCCGGAAAGTACGCGCCGCAGGGGATTCTTTTCCAGAAACTGAGCGCAGTCTTCAGGGCTTCGCCGCGCGGATCTTCGAGACTTTAGTCGTGAGAGGAGCGTAATTCTGCCAAGGCGGAATTGACCGGATTGTCCGGAAGGGAAGTGTGAGAAGTGCTCAGCGCCGCTGAAGCGCTCAGAGGAAGTTGGGAATCTCGGACGAGGGGGACATAGAACGTGAAAATTGTCAACCGCAGAAGAATGAACGATGAGGGCAGCCAGAATATATGGCGGTCCTATTCGGATATGATGAGCGGTCTGCTCCTTCTGTTTGTGCTGATCATGGCTGTCTGCCTGATGCAGGCGCAGAAGAATTACAATGAGAAGCTTGCCGAACAGGCTTCCAGGCTGCAGACACAGGACGAGCTGGATAAAACCCAGGAGGAACTCCTGCAGAGGGAGTCTGAGGTTGAGGCGCAGTCCATGACCCTGACGGATCTGCAGACAGCGCTGGAAAGCCAGGCATCTGCGCTTTCCACGAAAGAATCTGAACTGGACGAATCGCAGAAAACGCTCAGTGCAGCGCAGCAGACGCTGGCGCAGCGCGAATCCGAGCTGCAGGAGCAGCAGCTGCTGGTCACGGAGCAGCAGAATCTTCTGGCCCAGCAGGAATCTGAGCTGCAGGAGCGTGACGCGGCGCTGGTTACGAGCCAGGAGAAGCTGGACGAGCAGACGCGGCTGATGAGTGAACAGCAGAAAAAGATCGACCAGATCATCGGCGTCAAGGCGGATCTGATTGAATCGCTGAATCAGGAGTTTTCCGCGAATCAGATCAATGTAAACATTGACTCGCAGACAGGCGCGATCGTGCTCGACTCAAATGTCCTGTTCGCGCTCAGGGAATCAGAGCTGACCGAAGAGGGTGAGAAGATCCTCTATCAGGTCCTGCCGGTTTACTGCGAAGTGCTTCTGAGCGAGCAGTACGCCGGCTACGTGGCAGAGATCATCATCGACGGGTATACAGACTCTACCGGAGATTATTTCTCGAATCTGCAGCTGTCCCAGAGCAGGGCGCTCGCGGTGGCAGCCTATCTGCTCCAGATCAGTGATTCCTTCCTGGACAGCACGACGTCGCAGGCGCTGCAGGAGAAGCTGACGGCGAACGGAAGATCCGAGTCGAATCTGATCCTGGATGAAAATGGCTTCGAGAATCAGGATGCGTCCCGCCGTGTGGAAGTAAAGTTCCGCCTGAAGGATGATGAGATGATCCAGGAACTGTCTGAGATCCTGGCGCAGACAGGGGAGACGGCGGCGGCAGAGTCTCAGTAAGGGGGTGCCTGTGAAGAGGAAGAAACGTCAGATACAGAAGAATGCGGCGGCTCAGCCCGGCCCGGCTGTGGAGCCGGAATCCGTCCCTGCGTCCGGGAAAAAGTCTGTCTCTGAAAAGGCAGCGGCTGCCAGGCTGACGTTCCAAAAGCGCAAAAAACAGTACCAGCGTATGATGACGCTGCTCCGGGTGGTGATCCGGATCGTGAATGCGGCCGGCCGGAGTACCATGTACCGGAAATAATTCAGCGAGGATTGTGGCAGCGCGAAGCACGGAACAATCCGTAATTGACTTTTGGCGGATTTATCATTCAGCTGTGACCTCCATGGGAGGCGGGCAGCAGAATGAAAACAGGCAGAATAAAGGACAAATAGTGAGAGAGCGAGCCGCCCGGCGGCTCGTTCTTTCATTGACTGACTATAGGCCTTGTGCTAAAATCAGCCTGAAAATTGGCCTGACCAGGGCTGGTTTCAGGACCGGCATCCGGGTTGGTGCAGTCAGGTATTAACTGACGTTAACTGAAGGAGGTAGAAGGATGGCCAAGAGTACCATTGATGCGATTCGTGAGGTCGAGCAGCAGACAATGGAGGCCGAGAGGCAGGCTGCAGCCGATGCCAGAGAGCTCGCGACCAGGACCAAAGCTGATGCGGAGGCTTTGATCCGGGAGGCTGTCAAGAATGCGCAGAGCCAGGCAGACGCGCTCATCGAGGCGGCTGAGGCAAAGCAGAAGGAACTGGTCAATCAGAAGTCTGAGGCGACAGCAAAGACCGTGGAGAACCTGAAGGCGGCTGCCGCGCCACACAGCGCGGAGGCAGTGAAGGCGGTCCTGGCGATTGCGTCCGGTCAGGAATAACAGAAAGGAGTGAAAGCAGCCTATGTCTGTAGTTCCGATGAAACGGATTTCGGTCGCTGCCATGAAGCGGGACCGGAAGGCTGTTCTGGAATATCTGCAGGTGCTGGGCGTGGTTCAGATCTCGATCAGGGAAAAAGAGGATGACATCTTCGAAAAGACGGATATGTCAAAGACACAGCAGGTCTTCCTCAAGAACAATGAGAAAGCAGAGGATGCCCTTGCGGTACTGAAGCGGTACGCGCCGGAAAAGACCGGCCTTTTGTCCAGCCTTGAGGGAAGGAAGGAACTGACCCGGGAGGAATTTGACGCAAGGGCGGTGAAGACGGTAGAGACGATCCGTGTCTGTACGGAGATCCTGGAGGAAGAGCGGCAGTACGCGGATCTGGTTTCGCGGATCCCGAAGCTGGAAGACCAGAAGACGGCGCTGGCGCCGTGGCTGAAGTTTGACCTTCCGCTGGAGCTGTCTGAAACAAGGACGACAGCGGTATTCACAGGTACGCTTCAGGGAGAGTACACGCTGGAGACGTTCTATACCCAGCTGAAGAAGCTGTCAAACGTCGATACCTTCCACGGCGAGATCATTTCCACGGATGCCACCCAGACCTGCATTTTCCTGGTTTGCGAGAAGAAGGACCAGGCAGCGGTAAGGGAAGCGCTCAGGCGCATGAACTTTGCGGCTCCGCCGCTGACGGATATGAATCCGGAGCAGCGCGTGAAGGAGATTGACGAAGAGATCGCTCTCACGACAAGGCAGAGCGAGGAAGCGCTGGAGCGGATCCGCTCCTATGCCCCGGCGAGGGAAGACATTCGTTTTGCGTCCGATTATTATGCGGCCAGGGCGGAGAAGTATGGTGTGATCTCCCAGCTGCTCCAGTCGAAGCGGGTCTTCTATCTGGAAGGCTTTATCCCGGCCAGGAGCGCGCAGAGCGTCGCGGAAAGCATCGAGAGCAAGTTCAGCGCGGCAGCGGAGATTGAGGATCCGGGCAAGAAGGAAACCCCGCCCATCCTGCTGACGAACAACGGCTTTTCTGAGCCGCTCGAGGGAGTCACGGAGAGCTACTCGCTTCCCGGAAAGAAGGAGATCGACCCGACCTTCCTGTCCTCTCTCTTCTATTACATCCTGTTCGGCATCATGCTGTCAGACGCGGGGTACGGCATCCTGATGTTCCTCGGCACCGGATTTATCCTGCTGAAGTACGGGAAGACGATGGAAATCGGCATGAAGAAGACGATGCGGATGTTCTTCCTGTGCGGCATCGCGACAACCTTCTGGGGCTTCATGTTCGGCTCCTTCTTCGGAGACGCTGTCTCGGTGATCGGGCGGACATTCCTGGGGAAGGGAGAAAACTTCGGCCTGAAGCCGCTGTGGTTCGCGCCGCTCGATGAGCCGATGCGGATGCTGACCTTCTGCTTCATCATCGCCCTGATCCACATGTTTGTCGGACTGGGCGCGAAGGCGTACATGCAGATAAAGCAGAAACAGTACCTGGACATGATCTATGACGTGGTTCTGTGGTACGTGCTCCTGATCAGCTGCATCGTATACCTGCTGACGGTTCCGACGATGGCGGACATGCTCTCTGTGAGCCCGCTCTCCGCCTCATTGCAGAAACCGATGATGGTGCTGATGATCCTCTCGGCGGTGGGGATTATCCTGACCGGCGGAAGAGAGTCAAAGAACTGGGTCAAGCGGATCCTCAAGGGCCTGTACGCACTGTACGGCATATCAGGCTGGCTGAGTGATATCCTGTCCTATTCAAGGCTTCTGGCGCTGGGACTTGCAACAGGCGTTATCGCGCAGGTATTCAATTCCATGGGAAGCATGGGAGGAAATTCGATCCCAGGCGTTTTGATGTTTATCGTCGTGTTCCTGGTCGGCAACGTCCTGAACCTGGCGATCAACGCACTTGGCGCTTATGTTCATACGAACCGTCTTACTTACGTTGAGTTTTTCGGGAAGTTTTACGACGGAGGCGGGAAGAAGTTCCGCCCCTTCGCTGCAAATACTAAGTACTATAAGTTTAAGGAGGAAATGTAATTATGAGTTTAGGACTGGTCTTCGCTCTTACCGGAGCAGCACTTGCGGCAGCAACTTCCGGACTTGGCAGCGCGCGCGGCGTCGGCATTGCCGGCCAGGCGGCAGCGGGCTCCTGCACGGATAACCCCGATCTGTTCTCGAAGGTTCTGATCCTTCAGCTGCTCCCCGGCACACAGGGCATCTACGGTCTTCTGATCGCATTTATCTGCCTGTCCCAGATCGGACTTCTCGGCGGCGGCGCGGATCCGAACATGTCTCTGTCCACCGGCCTTCTGTATCTTGCGGCCTGCGTACCGGTGATCATCGTTGAGCCGATCTCCGCGATCAACCAGGGCAAGACTTCGGTTGCTTCCATCGCGATGGTAACCAAGAAGCAGGAAACCTTTGGTAAGTCCATGATCTTCCCGGCCATGGTTGAGACCTACGCAATCCTGGCTCTTCTGATCTCCATCCTGGCGATCTTCGGCGTTTCCGCGATGAAATAACGCCGGAAAGCGACTGAGCCGGATTATAAAACATTGTTTTATAGAGGAGACTGATTCATGGCAGGTTTAGATAAGATCTTAGAAGATATCCGCGCTGAGGGTGCCAAGGCGGTCGAGTCCGTGAAGAGTGCGGCACAGGCCGCATACGATGCGGAGATGGAGAAAGCCCGGAAGGAAGCAGACGCCCAGGCGCAGAAGATCCTGTCGAAGGCGCAGCTTCAGGCGGATGACCTGATTGCCAGGGCAGATGCGGCTGCGGCGCTCGAGGAGAAGCGTATGCTTCTGGGCGCGAAGCAGGAGCTGATCTCGGACGTGATCAACCAGGCAAAGGAAGCATTTGTGAATCTTCCCGCGGAGCAGTATTTTGAACTGGTCCTGAAGCTGATCGGCCAGAATGCGCTGAAGAGGGAAGGTGAGATCTGCTTCAGCAGACGGGATTTTGAGCGGCTGCCAAAGGACTTTGCCGCGAAGCTTGTCGCGGCGCTTCCTGAGGGTGCTGCACTGAATGTGTCCAGAGAGGACGCAAAAATCGAAGGCGGTTTCATCCTGAAGTACGACGGACTGGAGCAGAATCTTTCCGTGGAAGAGATTTTCGAGGAGAAGAGAGACCAGATGACAGACGCGGCAGGGAAGGTCCTGTTTCCCTGACAAGAAGGAGTAATGCAATGGCCGAACAGTATATTTACGCGGTCGCGCGTGTCCGTTCCCGTGAGCTGTCCCTGTTAAGCGAATCCGTGATCGCTCAGCTGTGTGCCGCAGCGAATGAGGAAGACTGTCTCAGAATTCTCTCTGAGAGAGGCTGGGGCAGCCAGGAGCTTTCCAGCGAGGCGATGTTTGCGCAGGAGGAAGAGAAAACCTGGGAATTCATCCGGGAGCTGGTGCCGGATCAGATGCAGGTGTTCGATGTGTTCCGCCTTGCGGATGACTATCACAACCTGAAAGCGGCCGTCAAGGACAGCTGTATCGACGGCGAGCACCCTGGCATCTATCTCAAAAGCGGAACGCTGGATCCGGAGAAGATTGCACAGGCACTGGAAGAATCGGACTATGAGATTTTGCCGGAGCCGATGCGCGAGGTCGCCAGGGAAGCAAAGGAAGTCCTGCTGCAGACCCGCGATGGACAGTTGTGCGATGCGATCATAGACCGGGCAGCGCTTGAAGCGGTCCGGAAGGCCGGAGAAGCCACAGGCGAGAAGCTGCTGGCGGATTACGGCGAACTGATCTGTGCGACCGGCGACATCAAGACGGCGATCCGCAGTGCAAAGAACGGAAAGGACAGACAGTTCCTGGTGAAGGCACTCGCCCCCTGCAGGACTCTGGACACAGAGCTTCTGGCAGATGCGGCCGCTGCAGGAACGGAAGCGGTTCTGGCGTACCTGGAGCATACGGATTATGCCGACGCGGTGGATGAACTGAAGCAGTCCGTGGCTTCCTTTGAACGCTGGTGCGATAACCGTATGATCGAGACGATCCGTCCCGAGATCCACAACCCGTTCGGGATCGGACCGGTCGCGGCGTACATTCTTGCCCGTGAGAACGAGATTAAGACGGTGCGCATTATCCTTGCGGCAAAGAGGAACAACCTGCCGGAGGAGATGCTCACGGAAAGGGTAAGGGTGATGTATGTATAAGGCAGCAGTAATGGGTGACTGGGATTCCATCTATGGATTCTCCGCGCTTGGACTGGATACCTTCCGCGTTGAGGCGGAGGATTCGGAGCAGGAGGCGGTGGAGCTTCTGAGGAGGCTTGCCCATGGTCATTATGAAGTGATCTATATTACGGAGTCGCTGATGAAGCGCATATCCGACGAGGTTGACCGGTACCGCCTGCAGGCGAGCCCCGCGGTGATTCCCATTCCGGGGATCTCCGGCAACACAGGGGAAGGCATCCGGGCCGTGAAAAAAGCGGTGGAACAGGCCGTCGGCAGCGACATCGTGTTTGGAAAAGACTGAATATCTCCACGATATGAACAAGTAAAAGGAGCAGGACAGATATGGCAAAGGGAACAATCAAGAAGGTGTCCGGACCGCTTGTCGTTGCGACAGGCATGCGCGACGCGAACATGTTCGATGTGTGCCGTGTCTCGGACAGGAGACTGATCGGAGAAGTCATCGAGATCCATGGGGATGAGGCTTCCGTTCAGGTCTATGAGGAGACGGCAGGCCTGGCCCCGGGAGAACCGGTGGAGTCGACAGGAGCGCCGCTTTCCGTGGAACTTGGCCCGGGACTGATGGGAAGTATCTATGATGGAATCCAGAGACCTCTGGCAGAGATCATGAAGCAGACGAATTCCAATCTTCTGGCCAGAGGAATTGAAGTTCCGGCACTCAGCCGTGAGAAGATCTGGCACTTCGTGCCGACGGCAAAGGCCGGCGATCATCTCGTCGGCGGCGATATCCTGGGCACGGTGCAGGAGACGCACATTATCACACAGAAAATCATGGTTCCGCCGAATGTTGAGGGCGACCTGAAGTCGATCCAGGAAGGAGACTTCAAGGCGACGGATACGGTGGCGGTTCTGCAGCTGGCCGATGGCACTGAGAAAGAGCTTACGCTGATCCAGAAGTGGCCGGTCCGCCGCGAGAGACCGTATGTGAAGAAGCTTGCGCCGGACAAACCGCTGGTCACCGGACAGAGAGTCATCGACACCCTGTTCCCGATTGCCATGGGCGGTGTCGCCGCGATCCCGGGCCCGTTCGGTTCCGGCAAGACCGTCGTGCAGCATCAGCTGGCGAAGTGGGCCGAGGCGGATGTCGTTGTCTACATCGGCTGCGGCGAGCGCGGCAACGAGATGACGGACGTTCTGAACGAGTTCCCGGCGCTGAAGGACCCGAAGACAGGCTACTCTCTGATGGAGCGTACCGTTCTGATCGCGAACACCTCCGACATGCCGGTTGCGGCCCGTGAGGCGTCCATCTATACCGGTATTACCATCGCAGAGTATTTCCGTGACATGGGCTACTCGGTTGCACTGATGGCGGACTCCACCTCCCGCTGGGCAGAGGCCCTCAGAGAGATGAGCGGACGTCTGGAAGAGATGCCCGGTGAGGAAGGCTACCCCGCGTACCTGTCCTCCCGTCTGGCACAGTTCTACGAGAGAGCCGGACATGTGGTGACACTGGGCTCTGAAGGCAGGGAAGGAACCCTGAGTGCGATCGGCGCGGTTTCGCCTGCGGGCGGTGACATCTCCGAGCCGGTTTCCCAGGCAACGCTGCGTATCGTCAAGGTCTTCTGGAGACTGGATTCGGAGCTTGCCTACCAGAGACATTTCCCTGCGATCAACTGGCTGAGCTCCTATTCCCTGTATCTGGACTCCCTCGGCAAGTGGTTTGACAGCCAGACCGACGGCGAGTGGATGAAGCTCAGGGCACAGATGATGAGAATCCTGCAGCAGGAGAGTGAGCTCAATGAAATGGTGCAGCTGGTCGGTATGGACGCGCTGTCCGCACCGGACCGCCTGACCATGGAAGCGGCGCGCTCGATCCGTGAGGACTACCTGAACCAGAACGCGTTCATGGATTCCGATACCTACACCACCCTGGAGAAGCAGCATCTGATGATGAAGCTGATCCTGGCTTACTATGACAAGGGAAATGAAGCGCTGAAGAACGGTGCTACAATCGATTCCCTGGTGAAGCTGGACTGCCGTGAGGATATCGGCCGTTACAAGTACACGGATATCGGGAAGATCCATGATGAATACGACAGGATTATGAAGAACCTGGAAAGCGGGATCCGCGAGGCTCTCGACAAGGAACAGGAGTAAGGGGGCACAGATATGGCAAAGGAATACAGAACGATTCAGGAAGTTGCCGGCCCTCTGATGATGGTGCGCGGCGTGGAAGGTGTTGCGTACGACGAGCTTGGCGAGATCGAGCTGGAGAGCGGCGAGAAGAGAAGATGCAGAGTTCTCGAGATCAACGGCGGCAATGCACTGGTGCAGCTGTTCGAGAATTCTACCGGTATCAATGTGGAATCCTCGAAGGTACGGTTCCTTGGCAGGTCCATGGAGCTTGGCGTATCGGAGGATATGCTCTCGCGCGTCTTTGACGGACTGGGACGTCCGATCGATGACGGCCCGGAGATTCTGCCCGACGAGAGAAGAGACATCAACGGACTGCCGATGAACCCGGCTGCCCGTGCGTATCCGGAGGAGTTCATCCAGACAGGCGTGTCTGCGATTGACGGACTGAACACACTGGTCAGAGGCCAGAAGCTTCCGATCTTCTCCGCGTCCGGTCTTCCGCACGCACAGCTTGCGGCGCAGATCGCCCGCCAGGCGAAGGTTGTCGGAACCCAGGAGCCGTTCGCGGTTGTATTTGCCGCGATGGGTATCACATTCGAGGAATCGAACTACTTTATCGAATCCTTCCGCGAGACCGGCGCGATCGACCGTGCGGTCCTGTTCATGAACCTGGCAAATGACCCTGCCGTCGAGCGTATCGCGACCCCGCGTATGGCGCTGACCGCCGCAGAGTATCTCGCATTTGAGAAGGGCATGCACGTCCTGGTCATCAT
The DNA here is from genome assembly GCA_946401715.1 of uncultured Clostridia bacterium. Classification (GTDB taxonomy): domain Bacteria; phylum Bacillota; class Clostridia; order Lachnospirales; family Lachnospiraceae; genus Porcincola. The sequence continues at coordinate 18,306 of CAMIVF010000005.1, forward strand.
GACCGATATTACGAACTACGCCGACGCGCTGCGTGAGATTTCCGCAGCCCGCAAGGAGGTTCCGGGACGCCGCGGCTATCCGGGCTACATGTACACGGACCTTGCCTCTTTATATGAGAGAGCAGGACGCCAGATCGGCAGGAAGGGATCCATCACCATGATTCCGATCCTGACCATGCCGGAAGATGACAAGACCCATCCGATCCCGGACCTGACCGGATACATTACGGAAGGCCAGATCATTTTGAGCCGTGACCTGTACCGCAAGGGCCTCGAGCCGCCGATCGACGTGCTTCCGTCCCTGTCCCGTCTGAAGGATAAGGGTATCGGCGACGGCAAGACGAGAGAAGACCACGCCAACACCATGAACCAGCTGTTCGCCGCCTACGCAAGAGGCAAGGACGCGAAGGAACTCATGGTCATCCTCGGCGAGGCTGCCCTGACCGATATTGACAAGCTGTACGCGAAGTTCTCCGATGAATTCGAAGAAAAGTACGTCAATCAGGGATACCGGACCGACCGGTCGATCCAGGAGACCCTGGATCTTGGCTGGGAGCTTCTGCGCATTCTGCCCAGAGGCGAGCTGAAGAGAATCAAGGACGAGTATCTGGACAAGTACTACGAGAAGAAATAAGGGGGTGACCTCCTTTGGCAAGTTCAACCATTATACCGACCAGAATGGAGCTCACCCGCCTGAAGCGGAAGCTTGTGACGGCCCGCAAGGGACATAAGCTTCTCAAGGACAAGCGGGATGAGCTGATGCGCCAGTTCCTGATCATGGTTCGCGAGAACAGGGAGCTGAGAGAGACTGTCGAGAAGAGTATCATGGAGGCAAACCGCGGTTTCGCGCTTGCCAGAAGTTCCATGTCCGACGAGGCGGTGCGTGTCGCGTTTATGGCGCCCAAGCAGAGGATCTCCATCGGTGTTTCCTACCGGAATATCATGAGCGTCAATGTGCCTGAGTACACCTACGAGACCAGGACAGGCAACGAGTCGGATATGTTTTCCTACGGCTTTGCATTTACCTCTGCCGATCTTGATGACGCGGTTCAGCAGCTGTCCGGCGTCTTTGACCAGATGCTGAAGCTTGCCCAGACAGAGAAGGGCTGCCAGTTGATGGCCGCCGAGATCGAGAAGACAAGGCGGCGCGTGAACGCGCTGGAGCATGTCATGATTCCGCAGCTGGAGGAAGACATCAAGTACATTGCCATGAAGCTGGACGAAAATGAGCGTTCGAGCCAGATTCGTCTGATGAAGGTGAAGGATATGATGCTCGAGCAGGCGCACCATTACGAGGAACGTCAGGCGGAAAGAGCAAGGGAAAAAGAAAAGGCCGCAAGCGGGGCGTGACAGGACGTCCTGCCGTTCGCAGCGAAACTGACAGAACCATACAGAATGAGGCCGGAAGGCCTCGTTCTTTTTGTGAAGGCGATCGCCCTGTCCTCAGCGGCACAGGACTCCTTCGCGCCGACCGGAGCGGAGCGGAGACCAGAGCGAAGGAACCCCGTGCCGTTCTGATTGGGCGGCGTCATTCGCTCTGCCTTATCACCAATGAAAAAGGATGAAAAAGCCTCTTTACAACCCAATATTTTGTGTTATTATAGTTCTTGCACCGCTATATGTGGAAACACCGATGATAATCGATATGAAAAGAAAAGATCGCCGCGGAAACGGTGGGCTGCGGCGGACATGACGATGTGAGGGAGAAGGATATGCTGAACGTTAGAAAGAGAAACGGATCGATCGTCCCGTTTGACGGAGACAAGATCCAGGCTGCGATGGAGAAGGCGTTTAAGGCGACAGGAACGCCGGTGCCGGCAGAGTATATCATGAACAAGATGCTCATGAACATCTATGCTCTGATGCGCACGGAGGATAATATCGTTGACATCGAGTCGATTCAGGACGCTGTGGAGCAGGTGCTTTCCGAGTCCGGTTTCTTCCGTGTATCCAAGGCGTACGTGCTGTACCGCAGCCAGAGAAAGAGCGTCCGTGAGGCGGCTTCCAGCGTGCTGGATTATTCCAAGCTGGTGCACGGATACCTGGACCGCCTTGACTGGAGAGTGAAGGAGAATTCCACGGTCCAGTACACGCTGGGCGGACTGATCCTTTCCAATTCCGGCGCGGTGACAGCGAATTACTGGCTCAACGAGATCTATGACAACGAGATTGCGCAGCTGCACAAGAAGGCGGCCATTCATCTTCATGACCTGTCCATGCTGGCGCCCTACTGCGCCGGCTGGAACCTGAAGCAGCTGATCTGCGAGGGAATCAAGGGCGTATCCGGCAGGATCGCCTCCAGCCCCGCGAAGCATCTGTCCACGCTTTGCAACCAGATGGTCAACTTCCTGGGCATCATGCAGAATGAGTGGGCCGGCGCGCAGGCATTTTCCTCCTTCGATACGTATCTTGCGCCGTTCGTCCGCGTGGACAATCTGGATTACACAGGCGTGAAGCAGTGTGTGCAGAGCTTCATCTACGGCGTGAACACGCCTTCCAGATGGGGATGCCAGTCTCCGTTCACGAATGTCACGCTGGACTGGACTGTTCCGGAGGATCTGAAGAACCAGAAGGCGGTCGTCGGCGGCCGTGAGATGGATTTCACCTACGGCGACTGCAAGAAAGAGATGGACATGATCAACAAGGCTTTCATTGAGATCATGACCGAGGGCGACGCGCAGGGACGCGGGTTCCAGTACCCGATTCCGACCTATTCCATCACGAAGGACTTCGACTGGGGGGAGAGCGAGAACAACAAGCTGCTCTTCGAGATGACCGCGAAGTACGGCACACCCTATTTCTCCAACTACGTAAACAGTGACATGAAGCCTTCCGATATCCGCTCCATGTGCTGCAGGCTTCGTCTGGATCTGCGCGAGCTGAAGCGCAGGAACGGCGGATTCTTCGGCGCCGGCGAATCGACCGGTTCCATCGGCGTTGTGACCATCAACCTGCCGCAGCTGGCCTATCTGTGCGAGACAGAGGAGGAGTTCTGGCAGAAGCTTGACTGGTTGATGGATGTCTGCGCCCGTTCGCTTCACACCAAGAGAGAGGTTGTCTCGAACCTGCTGAACGCCGGACTGTATCCGTACACGCAGGCATACCTCGGCACCTTTGAGAATCACTTCTCGACGATCGGCATCTGCGGCGGCAATGAGATGTGCCTGAACGCGAGATGGCTCGGCAAGGACCTGACCCATAAGGAGAGCCAGGACTTCGTGGAGAAGATGCTGAACCATATGAGAGAGCGTCTGTCCGACTACCAGGAGAAGTATGCGCCGGAGCTGTTCAACCTGGAGGCGACGCCGGCAGAGTCTACGGCCTATCGTTTCGCGAAGCACGACCTGAGCCGCTTCCCGGACATCCACACGGCGAACGACAACGGCACGCCTTATTACACCAACTCCACCAACCTTCCGGTTGGCACGACGGAGGATGTGTTTGACGCTCTGGATGTACAGGACCGTTTCCAGCCGCTGTATACGTCCGGAACCGTATTCCACACCTTCCTGGGCGAGAAGCTTCCGGACTGGAAGAGCGCAGCGATGCTGGTGAAGACGATTACGGATACCTACAAGCTGCCGTACGTGTCCATCAGCCCGACCTATTCCGTCTGCCAGGATCACGGCTACATTGACGGAGAGCATTTTACATGTCCGATCTGCGGGAAAGAAGCAGAGGTGTATTCGAGGATTACCGGATACTACAGGCCGGTGAAGAACTGGAATGACGGCAAGTCGCAGGAGTTCCGTGACAGGAAGGTCTACGACGCAAAGAAGTCTGTCCCGAAGAAGCGCAGGATGGTTTATGCAAACCAGCCTTGCTGCGGAGCGGATGATCCGGTTTCCTACCTCACAGAGGAGCTCACGCAGGAGCCGGCGGTCCGGGAGACTCCGGTCCTCATTACGACGAAGACCTGTCCGAAGTGCAAGATCATCCGCAGCTACATGGATGAGCATGGGATCGGCTATCGTGTGGTTGTAGCCGGAGAGGAAGAAGCAGACAGACTGATCGCGCAGTTCCGCGTCACGGCCGCGCCGACCCTGATCGGCATGGAGGGCGGACAGCAGAAGGCATATACTGACATTCCCGCGATCCGTGCGTATCTGGATTCTGTGTATACCGGCCGGGAGCCTGTCAAAGCTGCGTCCGGACTGTAATCCCGGGCTGCGGCCTGCGGATGGAGGATGAATCGTGCGTCTTGCTGGACTGCAGAAACTGACATTACTTGACTTTCCAGGGCAGATTGCTTGTACGGTGTTTACACCGGGCTGCAATCTGCGCTGCCCTTTTTGCCACAACCCTGATCTGGTATTGCCGGCTCTTCTGTCAGAAGAAGATCTTCTGCCGGAAGAGATCTTTTTTGATTTCCTGCAAAAGCGGAAAGGAAAGCTGACGGGTGTGGCGGTAACCGGAGGAGAACCTACGCTGCAGCCGGATCTTCCGCAGTTTTTGTCGCGGATCCGGGAGATGGGGTTTGGCGTGAAGCTGGACACCAACGGCTTCCGTCCGCAGATCCTGAAGGAGATCGTGAATGCCGGCCTCGTGGACTATGTGGCGATGGACGTGAAGAACTGTCCCGGGAAGTATGCCCTGACAACCGGACGACCCGAGAAGCGGTCAGGCGAACTGTGGGATACGGTACTGGAGAGTATCTTCTTCCTGATGGAGGGGCACGTTGCCTATGAGTTCCGGACGACGGTCGTCGGCGGTCTGCACACGACAGAGGACATCCGCCAGCTGGCGCAGCTGCTCAGAGGGGCGGACCAGTGGTATCTGCAGCAGTATCATCCGGCAGACGACGTCGTGGGAGACTTCCTGCCGAACGCAGGACTGGGAGGTGCCATGGGAGGTCATCTGCCGGCATCAGAGCCAGGACCGGAACCCGGCAGAACATCAGGCCTGTATGAGCCGTCCTTTCAGATGATGAACGAGATGCGCAGCGCGGCTTCTGCGTATGTTCCGTCCGTGCGGACACGGGGGATATAAGGTTGAACCAGGTATTGTGGATGGAAATTCCATGCCGCAACGAAGAAGCCGTGCTGCCGCTGACGGCGCCGGAGTTTCTCAGGGAGCACGAAATACGAAACAAGCCGTAATGGACTATGGCAGCCTAATCATTTGATCACATAAAAAAACACCAGCAGCCGGAGAGGGAGATCTCGTTTTCGCTGCTGGTGTTTCTTTGGGAGGGTACACTATGAAAAGCGGACTGTATTTTTATTCGCCCACGGAATCTTCTGTGTAATCTGAGGGTTCTACGCTGAAGCGCGAACTTACGGCATCCGGATCTTCTCCGGGCATGACGGAAATCATGAAATATGCGTTTGGTCCGACAGAGAAGAAATAGTCGGTTGATCCGTCTTCTTCTGTGTAGGAGAAGCTCCGCGCAAATTCTCTGTAGTTTTCCTGGGAAGGGGCACCTGCTACGTACTCATCAAACACTTCCTTCTCGAGCGTTACGCCGAGCGCATTTGCCGGTGCGTTCTCGTCAACCTTGCCGTCATAGAGATACACGGCACCATGTGCAAATTCAGCTGACCAGCCTCCGGTCAGGTCTACGGTTATCCGGACTTCATTTTCCCCCTGATCCAGCCATGCCGAGGCTGTCTGTTCATAGGTGGGAAACCATTCTGACTCTGTCTCAGAACCAAATCCGACGGTTGTAAGTCCCAAAGCGAATGTGGCGGCGCCTATCAGCGCGATTGCTGCTTTTTTCATAAGAACCTCCTTTTTGTCCGGATGTACAGGCATCGGGATGTTTTGTTCTGCCTGGAAAAGTTGTGTCAGTCTGCTTATTGATACGAGGCTTTTTCAGGAAGAGCCAAGAAAATACGATTATCTGCAGAGGATGGCTAAGAATAAAGCGCTCCGGGTATGCTGTCAAAATTGCAAGAGCCTGAGGCGTCTGCTATAATCGGTGAAGAGATTCATCACAGACAGACGATACAGAAGGAAAACGATCGTTGATAAAGGAGGATGGTTATGGCGATATTCAAGGGAGCCGGAGTTGCGATTGTCACTCCTATGAATGCGGATGAGAGTGTAAATTATGAAAAACTGCAGCAGCTTCTGGAGGAGCAGATTGCCGGCGGAACCGACGCGGTGATCATCTGCGGAACGACCGGTGAGTCTGCCTGCCTGACGGTGGAGGAGCATCTGGATGTCATCAAGGCCTGCATCGAATATGTTGACCATCGCATCCCTGTGATTGCGGGTACCGGATCCAACTGCACGAGAGATGCGATCCATATGTCGCAGGAAGCGGAACAGATGGGCGCGGACGGTCTTCTGTGCGTCACGCCGTATTACAACAAGGCGACGCAGAAGGGCCTGATTGAGCACTATACAAAGATTTCGGATGCGGTGCACACGCCGATTATCCTTTACAATGTACCGAGCCGTACCGGCTGCAACCTTCAGCCGGAGACGATTGCCTACCTTGCGAAGAACACGGAGCATGTGCGTGCGGTCAAGGCTGCAAGCGGGAATATTTCCCAGATCGCGAAGGTCAAGGCGCTTGCGGGAGACAAGATCGACCTGTACTCCGGCAATGACGACCAGATCGTTCCGATTCTCTCTCTGGGAGGCATCGGCGTGATCTCTGTTCTGTCGAATGTCGCGCCGCGTCAGACGCACGAGATCTGCCAGGCGTGGTTTGACGGTGAGATTGAGAAGAGCGCGCGTCTCCAGCTGGAGGCGATCGATATGATAGAAGCGCTGTTCTGTGAGGTGAACCCGATTCCGGTCAAGACGGCGATGAACCTGCTGGGCAAGGAGGTCGGGCCGCTGCGCGCGCCGCTGTGCGAGATGGAACCGAAGAACCTTGAGAGACTGAAGAAGTCCCTGCAGGGATATGGCCTTTTATAAGTATTAGAATGACACAGTCTGGCAGTCTTCGCCCATACGGGCGGTACAGACACCAGCGGCGTTCCTGGACAGCAGGAAAGAAGGAAAGAAGAGGCTTTTGCATGACAAAGATACTGTTGACCGGCTGCAGCGGCCGGATGGGGAAAGTAATTACAGAGCTGGCAAAGGCGGATCCGGACGTGGAGATTGCTGCCGGCATTGATGTGGTGAAGGAGAACGGCTGCAGTTATCCGGTGTATGGCAGCTTTGGCGAGGTGCAGGAAGAAGCTGACGTGATTGTCGACTTCAGCTCGCCCAGGGTATTCGACACGATGATGGACTATGCGCTGGAGCACCGGATTCCGGTTGTGGTCTGCACCACGGGACTGTCTGAGGAGCAGATCAGCAGGCTCCGGGAAGACGCGAAACAGATTGCGGTTCTTCGCTCCGCGAACATGTCTCTCGGCGTCAACCTGCTTCTGAAGCTGGTGCGCGAGGCGGCAGAGAAGCTCGCGCCGGAGGGATACGATATTGAGATCGTAGAGCGCCATCACAATCAGAAGAAGGATGCGCCCAGCGGTACGGCGCTGGCGCTGGCGGACAGCATCAATGAAGGCCTGGACAATGCCTATGAATATACGTTTGACCGTTCAGGGCGTCTGGAGAAGCGCCGGGAGAAGGAAATCGGCATCAGCGCGGTCCGCGGAGGAAACATTCCCGGAACACACGAGGTGATCTTCGCAGGAACGGACGAACTCGTCGAATTCCACCACATCGCTTATTCCCGGAGCATTTTCGGAAAAGGAGCCCTGACAGCAGCGAAGTTCCTTGCGGGAAAGAGCGCGAAGATGTATAGTATGGCAGATGTGATCGGGTAATCCGGTCCGGAACCATCGCACATGCACCGGATCATCCGGTCCGGAATCGACATAACGCATGCAAGAGGGTATCACTTTGTGATATCCCGAAATACTTCTGATCAACGGAAACACTTGGGGGAGACAGGACAGATTATGCTGAAGGTAACCAAATTCGGCGGCAGCTCGCTTGCCAGCGCGGAGCAGATGGCAAAGGTCGGGGAGATCATACGATCCGATCCGGACAGGAGATTTATCATTCCTTCCGCTCCCGGCAAGCGGTATTCTGACGACACAAAGGTCACGGATATGCTGTACCGGTGCTATGACAAGGCATCGGAGGGAAAGGACATCAGCGAGGATATCCGCCGGATTGCGTCCCGGTATCAGGAGATTATAGACGGGCTGGGGCTGAATCTGTCGCTGGACGAAGAGTTCGACGTGATCGAGGACTACTTCCGGAGACGGGCAGGGCGTGATTACGCGGCCAGCCGCGGAGAGTACCTGAACGGAATCGTCCTGGCAAATTATCTGGGCTGCAGGTTCATAGACGCCAGGGAGGTAATCCTGTTTGATGCGCATGGGAACTTTGACGCGGCGCTCACCAACGATGTCTGCCGCGAGCGGCTGAGGAACGTCGGCACCGCCGTCATTCCCGGATTCTACGGAGCGATGCCGGACGGAAGTATCAAGACCTTCTCCAGAGGCGGTTCCGATATCACGGGATCCATCATTTCCCGCGCCGTGCGGGCCAATGTCTACGAGAACTGGACGGACGTATCGGGCTGCCTGGCCTGCGATCCGCATATCATCGAAAACCCGGAAGTCATCGAGACGGTGACCTACCGGGAGCTGCGGGAGCTTTCCTACATGGGTGCGTCTGTGCTGCATGAGGATGCGATCTTCCCGGTCCGCGCAGAGGGAATCCCGATCAACATCCGCAACACCAACCGGCCGGATGACCATGGTACCCTGATCGTGGAGTCCACCGTGCGCAGCCCGCGCCATGTGATCACCGGCATCGCCGGCAGGACGGGCTTCTGCTCGGTTACGATCGACAAAGCGATGATGAACTCCGAGATCGGTTTCGGCCGCCGCGTGCTCCAGGTTTTTGAGGAAAATGAGATTTCCTTCGAGCATACACCGTCCGGAATTGATACCTTCTCGGTACTGGTGCATCAGGAGGAATTTGCCGATAAAGAGCAGGATGTGATTGCCGGGCTACACAGGGCAGTCAATCCGGATAACATCTATCTGGAGTCAGACCTTGCGCTTGTGGCCATCGTGGGGCGCGGCATGAAGAATGCCCGCGGTACCGCGGGAAGGCTGTGCACGGCGCTCGCCGATGCCGGCATCAACATCAAGATGATCGACCAGGGCTCCAGCGAGCTGAACATCATCGTCGGCATCGCGAATGAAGATTTCAAACATGCGATCCGCGCGATCTATCATGAGTTCATAGAGAAAGATCAGTGAGTGTTTCCTGAGAGCGCTTAACACAACCGGGGAGTCCCCGCCGATTCAGGCAGGGACTCCCCGGTTTCATACAGGTATGAACTCAGCTGCGGCAATCATCCTGCCGCGGTAATGATTCGGTCACAGGAATGGTTCATGCCCGGAAAGCGGAGCAGTGAACCTTCTGCCGGTTTACGAAGCCGGATCCATGATCTTTGCCAGCGTCGCCGCGACGACGTTCGCTGTGTCTGCGACCAGCTCGGCATCTACAACAGGATAGTCGGAAGGTACGAAATTCACGTCCGATCCGGGCAGGTCAGCGCCTTCTTCTGCGCTGCCTTCCGGCGTTAATGCATTTTCCGGATCGACAAGCTCGTCAGCTGCGCCGGTCAGATTCGATGCCTCCAGCTCTACGACACCGTCTGCACCTGCATCTGCACTCGTCTGATCCGGTGCCTCGGCCAGGCCAAGCGCGATCGTCTCCTCGAAGCTTGCACTGTCAAGGGCGGGCATATACTGGCTCAGGGTGACAGAATGAATCGATGCGTTCGCAAAGCTGTTCATGGTTGGCGTGCTGCCCTTCAGATAGCTCCAGGCTTCGGGCATCGGAACCTGAATGGCTTCACTGCCCTCATCGGAATCCTCTTCTTCGTCCAGATAATCAGCGGTATCAATCTCAAGCGCACCGTCATCAGACAGCTCACCTGCCTGCGCGGCAGCGATCTGCTCGGCTGTCCTTTCATCAATGTATCCGTCGGAACTCTGGCCGACTTCCACCCAGGTTCCGTCATCGTCATCATCGTAGTCACTTTCCTCAAGCCGGGCAGTCAGCAGGTCGTTGTTAAGACCTAGCTGCTGGACCATGTTGCCCAGAGAATTCGGCTCACCTGTCAGCGTCTTCAGGACATAAGGGGTGTCCGAGTCATAGCCGACACGCTCAACACTCAGAACACCGGTGATGCGCGAACGGTTCTCATCACTCAGGGAAGCAATGAAATTCTGCGCGCCGTATCCGCCGTCCTCTTCGCCGGAAAGGAAGAGGAAACAGATATCCGTATCCGTCACAACCTCGGACAGGATCCGCGCCGTCTCCATCAGGGCAGCAGCGCCTGACTTGTCATTGGCGAAAGGATCGTCCTCGGAAGGGGAACGCTTCGAGTCGAAGTGTGTCACGATCAGCACGATATCCCTCTTCCGGTTGTTCCTGGAATTCGCCCCGCGCTCGGCAAGCACATTGACGCCGGGCGCATCCACACCGTCTTCGTTCAGCACACCCTCATGGAATGCCTGCTCCTGAACGGTATAGCCCATAGATCCAAGCCTGGATTCGATATAGGCGGCAACCGTCAGTTCACCGTCGGAACCGGTCGGGCTGTCCACCTCACTCATCGAGTCAAGATATTCCTGTATGCGGTCCGGGCTGGCAGCGATCAGACGGCCGGGACTCTCAGAGAAAGGTTCCGTCTCAACTTCGTCCGCGTCTCCTTCATCGAGCTGCAGATCGTAGTATTCCTCGTCATCTTCCTCTTCATCCTCATCGCCGCGGTAGGCGCCGCTTCCGCCGATGCCGGTACCCGGCCTGCCGGTAGAATTCTTTCCTGTCAGGGCGCCGAGACTCGCGATCTTTTCAAGGACCTTCGTGTTTCCGGATTCCATGGCATCCTGAAGCGTGTCCATCGGCACGCCGGCGTTGTACTGGACATCGTCACCCGTATCCTCGAAGAGGGATCCGCCGTCATCCGCGTCGTATCCGCTGTCGACATAGGAACCGTCATCATCAAAATCCGAATAAGAATCATCGTAGTCGATCATATCGTCCGCGGATACCACTGTGCTGCAGGACAGAAGCGAGACAGCACAGGCCAGCGCGGCCACTGTTTTCCCTATTCGTATCAGTTCTTTTCTCTTCATTTTATTAACCACTCCCCAATATGTAACATGAAACAGGGCTGCAAAGAGCATACTATTCCTTATACATCTCTAATATACGGCAAAGTGCGGAAAAACGCAAATGTGCAGGCATTATTGACGTAAAAAAACCGTGGTGATAAACTCAGAAATAATGAGCGGATTCATCAGCTTGAGAAAGGCGGGGTTGGATTATGGAAAACAAGAAACAGATTGACTGGTCGTCACTTGGCTTTGGTTATATGAAGACAGACTACCGGTTTGTTGCCAACTACAAGGATGGCAGCTGGGACGAAGGAAAGCTGACAGAGGACGAGAATGTTGTTATGAATGAATGCGCAGGCGTTCTTCAGTATTCCCAGTCCTGCTTTGAAGGCCTGAAGGCCTATACCACCGAGGACGGCCGTATCGTGACATTCCGTCCGGACCTGAACGCGCAGCGCATGAAGGACTCCTGTGAACGGCTGGAGATGCCGGTCTATCCTGTAGACAAGTGGGTTGAGGCAGTTCGTATGACCGTCAAGGCAGACGCAGCCTGGGTCGCTCCGTACGGGAGCGGTGCTACGCTTTATATCCGTCCTTACATGTTCGGCTGCAACGCGGTCATCGGCGTAAAGCCGGCGGATGAGTATCAGTTCCGTATCATCACCATGCCGGTTGGTCCGTACTTCAAGGGTGGCGTGAAACCGATCACGATCCGGATCTCTGACTTCGACCGCGCCGCGCCGCATGGAACCGGACATATCAAGGCAGGCCTGAACTATGCCATGAGCCTGCATGCCATCATGGATGCCCACAGAAACGGCTTCGATGAGAATCTGTATCTTGATCCTGCCACCCGCACCAAGATCGAAGAGACGGGCGGGGCGAACGTACTGCTGGTCAAAAAAGACGGCACCATCGTCGTTCCGAAGAGCTCCAGCATTCTTCCGTCCATCACACGCAGAAGCCTTGTCTACATCGCGAAGGAAATCCTTGGCATGAAGGTGGAGGAGAGAGAAGTCCTGTTTGATGAGGTAAGAAAGGGCGAGTTTGCAGAGTGCGGCCTGTGCGGCACCGCGGCCGTCATCTCCCCGGTCGGCAGAATCTACGATCACGGAACCTATTATGAGATGCCGGATGGCCTGAATGACATCGGCCCGGTGATGAAGAAGCTGTACGATACACTGACCGGAATCCAGATGGGACGCCTCGAGGCACCCGAAGGCTGGATCTATGTGATCGAGTAACGTGCATTCCAGGCTCCTGGCTTTATGAAATGCCTGGAATATACGGGGAGTGCATAACAAATTATAGTCACCGTCAAAAGATTTTGACGGTGACTATATCTTACTCCGGGCAGTTTTCAATTCTCACTCCAGGCTGTCTTCGATCTGCCGCATGCCCATTTCCTCCAGCAGATTCGCCTTGATCTGGAACAGGCGGTCGGACAGGTCGACATACATCTCATGCGGATTGACAAAACGCTTGGTCTCGTCCCACAGGGACTCCTTCTCCTTCGTGCAGATATCCCGGATTTCCATGACGGACGGCGAAGTGTAAACACATTCTCCGCCCAGGAAGACCGGCTGCAGGAGCTCGCGCATCTCATAGGTGCCGCCCTTGAGCCTCGTCTTTTTCCAGGTTTCCCTCGGATCAAACAGGATCAGGTCGTGGGAAGGGTCGTACGTCTCATCTTCCAGGCAGATCAGGTCTGCGCGGATCTTGTGGAACTGGCTGTCGTAGATGCGATAGATCTTCTTGCTGCCCGGGTTGGTCACCTTCTCGCTGTTGTCCGAGAGCTTGATCTTCGGGACAAGATTACCATTCTCATCTTCAATCGCGGCGAGTTTGTAGACACCGCCGAAAGCGGGCGTATCCTTCGAAGTGATCAGGTTAGTTCCGACCCCCCAGGAATTGATCGCAGCTCTCTGCGCCATCAGGGACTGGATCAGGAATTCATCCAGATCCGAGCTGGCAGTGATCGTCGCGTTCGGGAAGCCGGCTTCGTCCAGCATGGCCCGTGCTTTCTTTGACATATAGGCGAGGTCGCCGGAGTCAAGGCGGATTCCGTACTTCTTCAGCTCGATTCCCTGCTCCTGCATATACCGGAACGTCCGGATCGCGTTCGGAACACCCGAGCGGAGCGTATCGTAGGTATCGACCAGAAGGGTACAGTTGTCCGGGTAGAGCTTCGCGTAGGTGCAGAACGCCTCAAACTCACTCGGGAAACTCATGATCCAGCTGTGGGCATGCGTGCCCAGCACCGGCACATCGAACAGCTGCCCTGTCAGCACATTGGACGTACCTATACAGCCGCCGATCATTGCAGCCCTCGCGCCGTAGGTACCCGCGTCCGGTCCCTGCGCCCGGCGCAGACCGAACTCCATGACCGCGCCGCCCTGCGCGGCATAACAGACACGCGCCGCCTTCGTGGCAATCAGGGACTGGTGGTTAATGATATTGAGAATCGCAGTCTCCATCAGCTGCGCTTCCATGATCGGCGCGATCACCTTGACAAGCGGCTCCTTGGGAAAGACGACCGTCCCCTCCGGAATCGCCCAGATATCCCCGGAGAAACGGAAATTCATAAGATATTCCAGAAAGTCCTCGTCAAATGTCCCTGTGGAACGCAGGTAGTCGATGTCGTCCTGGTCAAAGGTCAGCCTTTTGACATAGTCGATAACCTGGTCCAGTCCGGCGCAGACCGCGTAGCCGCCGCCATCCGGATTGGAACGGTAGAATGCGTCAAACACGACCTTCGGATTGCGCCCGGTCTTAAAGTAGCCCTGCATCATGGTCAGTTCATAAAAGTCAGTAAGCAAAGTAAGCTTCATTGTACTCATGGAATCGGAATCCTCCTTCATCACGCATTATAGGAGATATGGAAGGAAAACTCCACCCGGAGAGGCAAAAAAACCTTTTTCCAAAAATGTGCTTGCATTGATGGTGAGATGCGGTTATAATGACTTTCGTCGCGAGAGAGTGACGAACTGAACAAAGGGGTATAGCCAAACGGTAAGGCAGCGGACTCTGACTCCGTCATTTCAAGGTTCGAATCCTTGTACCCCTGTCCATGAAGAAAAGGTACTGCATGTGCAGTACCTTTTCTTCATGAATCTTCCGGTATTTCATCCCGGTTTTGCGGATCGGAAGGTGGTATTTCTTCAGGACTCCTGGATCGGAAGGATCATTCTTCAATCCTCTTCCGGCTTGGAAGACGGAATTTTTTCTTTCAGAGAGCGTATGAGATTGATCGTCTGGCTTGCATTGATCATATGACGGGACAAAATCTCAAATTCCGTTTCGTCAGCTTCCTGAAAGAGCTTTACGACGTAAGACGGTACGGTTTGAAGATCAGAAGAATCAAAATCACGCAGAAGGTAATCGAGACTCACGTTGAAGAGATCACAGATACGGATCAGGCGCCAGTACTTTACGCTCTGCACGCCCCGCTCTATCTTCTGGATGGTCTCTTCTGAGCAGCATAAATACTCAGCGAGCTGTTCCTGAGAATAGTCATAGAGCTCCCTGAGCTGCCTGATGTGTTTACCGCAGACAGCGGTGACTTTCCTTTCTTTTTCGTCCGTTAAGTTACTCATACACAGAATTATAAAAGAAAGGCAGGACATTGAACACGAACCGACGGGACGTGTTTGCACGGCCCAATGGGACGTATGATGACTTGTTCGTCTGCTATTCAGTGCCCGGCTGCAGTTTTCCTTCCATTCTGTTTGTGATAAGATAATATGATGTAAGGGCAGAAGCCCTGCGTCCGGACATCATAATAGAATGCAGTCTTATACATACCTGAAAGGATCGTAGTGACATCATGAGTGGAATTGACTGGAAGAGGTATGCGCAGCTTTGCGACGATCTGAATGCATCAGCAGTGGAACGGTTCACGGAAGCTCTGCGTAAGTCGGCAGGAGTGGCAACGCGTCAGTCCATTCCGGTATATACGGGAGCGATGAAGGCAAGCCTGGTCACCATGCTGCGGCAGATGACAGACATTCTGAAACAGATGAGTGAGTCGGAGCTGAGGGAGGAGGACCGGGAAAAGATCCGCTGGAACAGGGTAAAGGGGCAGATGCGGGAAGTCTGGTTCGGAAGGCTGTGCGGAATTGAAAACTTTCCGCTTGTCACAGATTACATGAATACACGGATTCAGAACAGACCGTCAGACATGGAGAGCCTGTACCGCTGGGCGAATTCTCTTCGGGGAAATGAAAAAGAGATTGCCCGGATCGCACGCCGGATCCGTGAGGAGACAGCGCTGTTCGAAAGAGAAGATGTGCCGGGAATCATGGAAATAGCCCGGCTGGGGGTGCGCGCGCCGCGCCCGCTGCGGCTGACACCTCAGTGAAAGAACCGTCAGAGGAGAGAGAGCAATACATGGGAGAATACACATTTCCATCCAGGATCCGTTACTCAGAGTGCGGTGAAGACTGCCGGCTGAACCTGGTGGGAGCGGTGAACTACTTTCAGGACGCCGCAACCTTTCAGGGAGAGGATCTGGGAATCGGGATTCCCTGGATGAAGGAACGCCATCTGGCCTGGATCCTGGTCTTCTGGCAGATCATCACAGACCATATGCCCAGGCTCGGAGAGCAGGTGACGGTCCGGACCTGGCCTTACAGCTTCAACAGTTTCTACGGCCTTCGAAATCTTGTCCTTGAGGATGAGAAAGGAAGAAAAGCGGTCTGGGCCAACAGTGTATGGGTTCTGATGGATTCACAGACTCAGCGTCCTGTCAAGGTACCGGAAGAGATGATCAGGCTGTATGGACTGGCAGAAAAGCTGGAGATGGATTACGCTCCCCGGCGCATTCGAATTCCTGAGGGAGGACGGCAGATGGAGCCCTTCACGATCCACAGAGGGCATCTGGATTCCAATCATCACGTCAACAACGGCCAGTATATTCAGATGGCGCAGGATTATCTGCCCGGAGACTTCCGGATCCGTGAGACAAGAGTCGAATACAAAGAGCAGACATTCCTGGGAGATGTCATCACACCGCTGGTAGTAAAAACGCAGGACACGGTCACCGTCAGCCTGCAGAAGGAAACCGGCAAGGCCTGTGCCGTGGTTCAGTTTTCACGCGCACGGCAGCAGTGAGAACGAAGGCAGGCAAAGCCTTTCCAGAGAAGCAAAGCAGCAGGCCTTGCAGGAAAACAGAGCGGCAGCAGGCCTGGCAGGAGAAACAGAGCATCAGCCCTGGCAGGAAAAACAGAGCATCATGCCTTGCAGGAGAAATGCGCGGCGGAAGGCGCTGCGGCGGAAAGAGGACAGCATGAAACCAGGAGAGATCCGGACACTTACTATCGACCGGTCGAAAGAATTCGGCGTATACCTGACAGATGAACAGGGAGATTCTGTCCTTTTGCCGAAGAAGGAGGTTCCTTCCGGCGCGAAGATCGGGGACAAGGTGGAGGTATTTCTGTACAAGGATTCCTCGGACCGCCTCATCGCGACGGTGAAGCGGCCGCTGCTTTTACTGCACCAGGTCGGACTTCTGAAGGTAACACAGACAGGGAAGATCGGCGCATTTCTCGACTGGGGGCTGCCGAAGGAACTGCTCCTGCCGTTCCACGAGCAGACGAGGAGAGTGAAGCCCTCGGAGGAAGTGCTGGTGGCCCCCTACGTCGACAAGACCGGGCGCCTGGCGGCGACCATGAATGTATATCCCTATCTGGAACAGGACGCGCCCTATCAGAAGGACGCAAAGGTCAAGGCGCGGATCTACGAAACCAGTGACAACTTCGGCCTGTTTGCCGCGGTGGACGACCGGTACAGCGCATTGATCCCGAAGCAGGAGGCGCAGGGATCCTGGCGGATCGGCGATGTCGTGGAGGCGCGGGTGACCTCGGTGCGCCCGGACGGGAAACTGAATCTGTCTGTGCGCGAGAAGGCATATCTGCAGATGGAGAAGGACGCCGACGGGATTCTGAAAGTAATCGGAGAGTATGAAGGCGTTCTGCCTTTTGACGACAGGGTATCGCCGGAGATTATCCAGCGGGAATTCGGCCTGAGCAAAAATGCATTCAAGCGGGCGGTCGGACACCTGATGAAGGAAGGAAAGGTGGAGATCCGGGACCGGAGGATCTATCTGCTGTGACAAGGCTGTGACATGCGCTGAAACAGCGTTGTTTCAAACAAGGAAAAGGTGTATACTTTTCGGTAAAGCTATTT
>CAMIVF010000006.1 GCA_946401715.1 uncultured Clostridia bacterium
GCGATCCGTACATCATAGTTGGGGGCAAAAGGTACTTTTGACCCCAACATCATAACATCACATATATATGTGGATTTCTTTGTAGATAAGTCGTGGACAGATTCTCTTATAAGAATCTGTCAGATATGCTATACTTCAAGCGTCGGCTGCGCTATGCCTCAAGGGAGACGGCAAAGCGCAGCCGCGTGGCTTAAGGGGCCAGGGGGAGTAAGTATGCGGTCATATACGATCTGGATCGGTAAGGGGGATAGTCTAAGCAGGAAAGGCGGTGTTTTCATGCGGGTTCATCTGCCGGAGAATGGCGGCGTGACCATGATTGAGAACACATTTATCGATCAGCTCATGCCCTCGTCAAGCGGGGATTTTGTAAAAATATATCTGTATTTGCTGCGCTGCGCACAGAGTGGTCAGAGGGACATCTCGATCGCGGAGATCGCGGATGCTTTGAATTATACCGAATCGGATGTGAAGCGGGCCATGGGATACTGGCAGAAGAAGAATTGCCTGGATCTTGTGGAGGATGCTGACCAGGAGCCGGGGCAGGCGAAGGAACCGGCACAGGCCCGGGGACCGGAACCGGCGCAGAAGACAGAACCGGACAGTGCCGCTTTTGGGAATAAGATTACGGAGTTTCGTCCTGCACAGAAGTATTCCAAGGATGAGCTGCGCAGTCTGATCTTTGTCGCGGAGAATTATCTGGGACGTCCCTTGTCGGTATCGGAACAGGAGACGCTGGTTTACTTCATTACAGATCTTGGGATGGATATCGACCTGGTCGATTATCTGCTGGATTACTGTATCTCGATGAACCATACCAGTTTTCATTACATCCGCAAGGTTGCGGTGAACTGGGCGCAGCAGGGGATCAGAAGTGTGGAGCAGGCCCGGCGCGAAGGCTCGTCTGTCCGCGCGGAGTATTACACGATCTTCCGCACGCTTGGAATCCGGGATCATGAGCCGACGCCGGCGGAGAAGGAGTACATGGACCGCTGGCTGGAGGAGTACGCGCTGTCCATGGAGCTGATCCTTCTGGCTTGCAGACGTACCATCCTGCAGACCGGGAAGGCCCGGATGTCGTACGCGGATTCGATCCTGAGAAGCTGGAACAGAAGCGGTGTCCGGACGATTGAGGATGTGGAAAAGCTGGATCAGGCGCATGAGCTGACGGTCAGTCAGGCACAGGCGTCTTCAGCTGCTGCCGCAGGGAAGTATGCCGGCGGCGGATTCACAGGCCGGTTTCTCAATTTTGAGCCATCGGGTACCGACTGGAACGCGGTTGCGGACAGTGTCATGAAGGCGCAGGAGGAGCAGGAGCGTTTGTCACAGGAGTCCTGACGGATGGGAATTACAAATTCACAGTATGACGCGGTTATGCGCGTCTACGAAAAGAGACGGATCGACAACCACCATGTCGAGGAGGCACGCCGGAAGGAAGCTTACGAAGCGATTCCGGAGCTGGGGCAGCTCGACAGGGCGGTTGCTTCTTTGTCTGTTGAGACAGTGAGACAGTCTCTGGCCGGGAATCAGAGCCGGCAGGCGGCTGTACCCGCTGCCAGAGCAGCGTCTTTACACGAGCGTCTGGTGGAGGCGGCAGGAGGGATGGAACCCGGCCAGCGGCGCAGGGCACTGCTGGCAGCGCATTCATTTCCGGAAGACTATCTGGAGCCGGTGTATACCTGCCCTGACTGCCGGGATACCGGACGGATCGGTTCCAGGCACTGCCATTGCTTTGAGAAGGAGCTGATCGCTCTGTTCTATACGCAGTCGGGTCTTTCGCAGATTCTTCAGAAGGAGAACTTTGACACGTTCGACCTGGAATGCTACCGGACGGACCTGATTGATGAAAAGACCGGGAAGAGTTCGAGGCAGATCATGACGGCAGCCCTTCACACCTGCAGGCGGTTCGTGGACGAATATGGAAGCGAAGACCGGAAGCGCTATCTGATGCTGACGGGGCCGACCGGGCTCGGAAAAACATTTCTGACGCACTGTATCGCAAAAGAGCTCATTGACAAAGGCCGCTCTGTCATCTATTATTCAGCCGGCGAGTTATTTGACTTGCTCGCGAAAGACCGGTTTGGAAGGGCGCGGGAAGAGGAACCGGAGGGATTAGGACAGGACCTGCTGTCCGGATGCGACCTCCTGATCATCGATGATCTCGGAACGGAACTGACGAACAGCTTTGTCGGGACAGCGCTTTTCCAGCTTCTGAACGCGCGCATGGCCAGCGGAAGGGGCATGGTTCTTTCGACGAATCTCTCCCCGCTGGAGATCGGCAGAATCTATTCCGACCGCATCTCTTCACGCATCATGGAGGAGTTTATCCTGATCCGGGTCTTCGGGGAGGACATCCGTGTTCAGAAACGGATCAGAAATCACTAAGAGAACTGCGCGGCAAAGTTTTGGAACAGGAGGATGGCACAATATGCAGATCGGCACAAAGAACGCCAGGACAAAAGCTTCGAAGACGAAGGCGTCCGGGACGAAGAATCCCCTGATGAGGCGCGTCAGTACAAGGGCGGCCGCCAAGAAGAACAGTGACGTTCTTCCCATCGGAGACCTGGGGATCATCGCCCTGGAGTCCAGCCAGGAGATGGGCCGCAAGATCAATGATTATATCGTGGAGTGGCGTACCGAACGGGAGCATAAGCATTCCGCCCATCCGCAGCTGACCGGTTATGTCCGCGACAATTACCTGATCCATACGGAGACGCCAAGGTTCGGCTCCGGAGAAGGAAAAGCAACGATCTATGATACGATCCGCGGATACGATATCTTTCTGCTGCTTGATGTATGTAACTACAGCATCACCTATACCATGAGGGGACAGACAAACCACATGTCCCCGGATGATCATTTTATTGATCTGGAGCGGGTCATCGCCGCGATCGGCGGCAAGGCACGCCGCATCAATGTGATCATGCCCTACCTTTATGAGAGCCGGCAGCACCGCCGCTCCGGCCGTGAGTCTCTGGACTGCGCGCAGGCGCTGAAGGAGCTGGTCCGTATGGGCGTCGACAACATCATCACATTTGACGCGCATGATCCCCGCATTCAGAATGCGATCCCGCTGTCCGGATTCGAGAACTTTCTTCCGACCTACCAGTTCATCAAGGGCCTGTTCCGCGCGGCACCGGATTTTTCCGTCTCACCGGAAAGACTGATGATCGTCAGCCCGGACGAAGCGGGTACTTCCCGCGCGGTCTATATGGCCAATGTCCTTGGCGTGGATATGGGCATGTTCTATAAGAGAAGGAATTATACCCTGACAGTGAAGGGGGAGAATCCGATTGTTGCCCATGAATTTCTCGGAGCGAGTGTGAAAGGAAAGGACGTTGTCCTTTTGGATGACATGATCTCCTCCGGGAATACTGCGCTTCAGATTGCACGTGAGCTGAAGGCGCTGGGTGCCAGACGGATCTTCATCTGCGCGACCTTCGGACTGTTCACAGACGGACTGGAGAAGTTTGACGAGGCGTGGAAGAACAAGGTGTTCCATTCGATTCTTACCACCAACCTGATCTACCAGAAGGAAGAACTGCTCGCGAAGCCATACTACCGCAGCTGCGATCTGAGTAAGTTTGTGGCCCTGATCATCGATTCCCTGAATCATGACAGTTCCCTGAGCGATCTGCTGGATCCGGTGGACCGCATCAACAGATTCCTGAAAAGAAAAGGCGCAAAGCGCGCCTGAACCGAAGAGAGATGGACTTTGCGATACGCGCCCGCCGGGCGCGTATTTCAGATTTGCGCCGCCGGTGCAGCAGGCTTTTGGCGCGGACCGTCTCCGGCAGGTTTGAGGACCTGGATTTTCATCGGATGTCTGATTTGGATTCAGGGCTTTTGCCCCTTGCATCATACAAATTTGTTCACAAATAATAGGCCATGTGCTATACTGTTTGTGATAATATCTCTATTCAGCTTGTTCAGGGGGGGAGACGTGGTAAAGAAAGAGATGATCGCAATGCTGCTGGCAGGAGGGCAGGGTTCAAGGCTCGGTGTCCTGACAGCGAAGGTTGCAAAACCGGCAGTTGCGTTCGGCGGAAAGTACCGCATCATTGATTTTCCGCTCAGCAACTGCATCAACTCCGGAATTGACACGGTGGGCGTCCTGACACAGTATCAGCCGCTTCGGCTGAATACGCATATCGGGATTGGCATACCGTGGGATCTGGATCGCAATCAGGGTGGCGTGACGGTTCTGCCGCCATATGAAAAGGTCGGAAAGACCGAATGGTATACAGGAACCGCGAACGCAATCTATCAGAATCTCGCCTACATGGAGAGCTTCCATCCGGATTATGTGCTGATCCTTTCAGGGGATCACATCTATAAGATGGATTATGAGGTCATGCTGGAGTTCCACAAGTCCCATCATGCTGACGTATCGATTGCCGTGATGCCTGTGCCCCAGGAAGAAGCGGGCAGATTCGGCATTGTCGTTGCCGGTGAAGACGGGACGATCCGGGAATTCCAGGAGAAGCCGGAGCACCCAAAGAGCAATCTTGCTTCCATGGGAATCTATATCTTCAGCTGGCCGGTGCTGCGCGATGCGCTGGTTGCCCTGAGCGAACAGGAAGGATGTGATTTCGGCAAGCATGTGATCCCGTACTGCTGGGAGAGAGGAAAGAATCTGGCGGCGTACGAGTTCAACGGCTACTGGAAGGATGTCGGGACGCTCGGCTCCTACTGGGAAGCGAACATGGAGCTGATCGATATCATTCCTGAGTTCAACCTTTATGAGGAGTTCTGGAAGATTTATACCAAGAATGATATCATTCCGCCGCAGTATATTTCTTCCGAAGCGAAAGTGTTCCGATGTCTGATAGCGGAAGGAACCGAGGTTTACGGGGACGTTTCGAATTCTATTATCGGCAGCGGCGTGACGATCGAGGCGGGGGCTGTCGTACGGGATTCGATTATCATGCAGAACACTGTCATAAAGGCCGGTGCGGTGATTGACAGAGCGATCATCGCGGAAAATTGTGTCATCGGCGGGAAGAGTGTAGTCGGCTGGGGCGATCAGGCACCAAACAGGGTCAGGCCTGATATCTATGCTTTCTCGCTTGCAGTGGTCGGTGAAGATACCGTCATTCCGGGCGGGGTCAGGATCGGCAGAAACACTGCGGTAACCGGTGTTACAGTTCCGGAGGATTATCCGGACGGCATTCTCGCCAGCGGCGAGATTCTGGATAAGGCAGGTGTTGTGACATGAGAGCAGTCGGTATGATCCTGGCCGGCGGCAACAGCTACCGGATGAAAGAACTGTCCAACAAAAGAGCGATCGCAGCCATGCCGATCGCCGGGTCATTCCGCAGCATAGACTTTGCGCTGAGTTCCATGTCAAACTCCCGCATACAGAAGGTCGCTGTACTGACCCAGTATAATTCAAGATCCCTGAACGAACATCTGTCATCATCCAAGTGGTGGGATTTTGGACGTAAGATGGGCGGTCTGTATGTCTTTCCGCCAACCGTCACGGTCGACAACAATTTCTGGTACAGAGGTACAGCGGATGCATTGTACCAGAACCTTGATTTCCTGAAAAACTGCCATGAGCCGTATGTTGTCATCGCATCAGGCGACTGTGTGTACAAGCTGGACTATAACAAGGTCCTGGAGTACCACATCGCGAAGAAGGCTGACATTACGGTTGTATGTAAGCAGCTGCCCCCGCAGGAAGACGTGACAAGGTTCGGCGTTCTTAAGATGAATGAGGAATGCAGAATCGAGCAGTTCGAGGAGAAGCCGATGGCTTCTGACGCCAATACGATTTCGTGCGGCATCTATGTGATCCGCCGGCGCCAGCTCATCGAACTGATCGAGAAGAGCGCGGAGGAGGGAAGGTTCGACTTCGTGCGTGACGTCTTGATCCGCTACAAGAGCGTCAAGAGGATCTATGGGTATAAGATCGACAGTTACTGGAGCAATATCGCCTCTGTGGATTCCTACTACAGAACGAATATGGATTTCCTGAATCCGGAGGTAAGAGATTACTTCTTCCGGCAGTATCCGGAAGTCCACTCCAAGGTTGACGACCTTCCGCCGGCCAAGTACAATCCGGGGAGCGAGGTGAAAAACAGCCTTATCTCCGCAGGGTCGATCGTCAATGGATATGTAGAGAATTCTCTCATATTCAAGAATGTATTTGTTGGTGAAAACTGTGTGATCAGGAATTCCATCGTGTTGAACGATGTGTATCTTGGTGACAATGTTCATTTGGAGAACTGCATCGTGGAAAGCCGCGATACCATACGGGCTAATACATATTACAACGGGGAAGATGGTATCAAGATTGTCATCGAATCAGATGAACGGTACATTTTGTAACAGTTTTGCAAGAAATAGAAAGTCTGATAGGTGTGAAAGGGATGACAATTACTGATGTGAGGGTTAGAAAGATTGCGAAAGAAGGCAAGATGAAAGCGATAGTGTCGGTGACGCTGGACGATGAGTTTGTCGTCCATGACATTAAGGTGATCGAGGGCGAGAAGGGCCTGTTCATCGCGATGCCGAGCAGAAAGACGTCAGACGGGGAATACCGTGATATCGCCCATCCAATCAATTCAGAGACCAGACAGCAGATGCAGGATGTCATTTTGCGAGAGTATGAGAAAGCCATTCCGACAGAAGAAGATGCAGAATAAAAGCGATGGCTGTAAAAAGCACCGCGCCCGACCCGGGGCGCGGTGCTTTTTATGGTGGTGCGCCTGGCGGCGCACATAACTGACGGGTTTCTCAGAAGGTCAAAGCCTGTCATGGTTGCGCTGAACCATTTCAGAGACGATCCTGCGGCACTTTGCGCCGATTCCTTTCAGGTCCTCACGTGACATTCCCTCCACTTCGATGGGAGCGCCGTATTCAATGATCACATGTCCGGCGCGTGCCTTCGGGAACTGGCTCTCGAAGCGTTCACGGCTGCCCACGATGGCGACCGGGACGATCGGACACTTTGTCTTTGTGGCAATCTTGAAAGAACCCTCGTGGAACTCTAACAATTCCCGCTCGTCCTTGCCGGTTCCGCGCTTTCCCTCCGGATAGATGTACATTGAAACGCCCTGGTTCACATTGTCGATTGCAGCCAGGATCGACTGCAGATTCTGGCGCAGGTCTCCCTCGACCAGGAACTGGCAGTACAGCCGGCGCATCATGATCGGCATGATGGGAACCTTCGTAAAATCGTTCTTGGCGATAAAGCCCGTCATCTCCGGCAGCGTCGGGTAACCGAGGATTACATCAAGGTAGCTGCGGTGATTTCCGATGAACAGGCAGGGCCGGCCGCGCGGGATGTTTTCCCGGCCGATGACGTCAAGCTTTACGCCCAGCGGAAGGCCTACCACCCGGAAGGCAAACTGCATGTAACGGAAACTGAACTGCTCTCCGAAGTGCGGCCATTTCTTCTGGAGCAGCCACTGCAGTCCAAGATAAGGAATGGCGATGATCACAACGAGAGCCGCAAGTATAACTGCTGTAATTGTCCGAATCATAATGCTCTGTCATACACCTTCGTATATCGCTTCAGCCAGTCACGGCGCCAGGCTTCGTCAATGTCCTTCTGCTCATAGCGGAATGCCCAGTTGTCGGCAGCCACGCCGGGCGTATTCATGCGAGCTTCATTGCCGAGCTGCAGAAGATCCTGGATCGGGAAGATCGAGAACCTGGCGACGGAGCTCATCGCGAACCGAATGAAATCCAGGGAAACGCCGTTTCCGTCACAGTTCCCCATCAGCCTCACACGGTCTTTCACCTCTTCCCCCTGGTGCTGGTACCAGCCGACGGTCGTGTCATTGTCATGGGTACCCGTATAGCAGACACAGTTCGGTGTGTCATAGAAATGGGGGATGTACTTGTTATCGTTCATATTCTCGAATCCGAACTGGAGCACCTTCATGCCCGGGAACCCGAACTGATCCCGCAGGTGTTCCACGTCTTCGGTAATGAGACCGAGATCTTCCGCGATGATCGGAAGATCCTTGCCGAACTTCTTCTGCATGGCAAGGAACAGCTTTTCACCCGGGCCTTCTTTCCACTCTCCCTCGATCGCGGTTTCGGCGTCAGCCGGAACTGCCCAGTAGCTGACAAAGCCCCGGAAATGATCGATTCTGACATAATCGACAAGCTCCAGCTGCCGCTGCAGGCGGCGGATCCACCATTCGTAGCCGGTCTTCTCATGGTATGTCCAGTCATAGAGCGGATTGCCCCACAGCTGCCCGGTCGCGGAGAAGTAATCGGGCGGTACTCCGGCAACCTCGAGCGGATACCCCTTGGAGTCGAGCCGGAACAGCTTTCTGTCTGCCCAGACATCACAGTTGTCGATGGCCATGAAGATCGGAATATCACCAATGATGGCGACTTCACGCTCAGCTGCGTACTGACGGAGCGCCATCCACTGTTCCTGGAACAGGAACTGGGTGAACTTATAGTAGCGGATCTCCTGCCGGAGCAGATTCGTGTATTCTTTCTTCGCCGCTGCCTTCCCTTCACGCAGATCCGCGTCCCAGTCAAGCCAGCAGCGTCCCTGGTTATGATCCTTCAGGGCGCTGAAGAGCGCGAAATCGTCGAGCCAGTCGGCATTCTTGCTGACAAATGCCTCGAACCGCTCAAGCAGAGTCGGCTCCGCGTATTTCTCAGCCGGGGTGTGCGCTTCCAGCTCCAGGAAATGTGCGTATGCCTTCTTCAGAAGGCGCACCTTGAATTCGATGACCTGGCCGTAGTTCACCTTTCTTGGATCCCACTGCGGTTCTCCCTCAAAGTCGGCGTCGGTGAGAAGGCCTTCCTTCTTCAGGTCTTCCGGACTGATGATGTAGGTCTGCCCGGCAAATGCGGACAGGCTCTGATAGGGGGAGTCGCCGAACCCGGTCGGTCCGAGTGGCAGTACCTGCCACAGATGCTGGCCGGTTTCCTCCAGAAAATCGACAAAATCCCGGGCACCCTGTCCCAGATCGCCGATTCCGTGGGGTGAAGGGAACGAAGTCGGATGCACAAGCACGCCGCTCATACGGCCCTTCGGCTGCCAGGTGGCTGTTGTTGGTTTCTTCTTTTCCTGATCCATAAAACTGTACTTCCTTACTGCTGATTTTATCCGGCTGCCGCAGATGTTCCTGCTGGCGCAAAACCGACATGGATTATTTTATAGGAAATGGGCTGATTGCGCAACTCAAACGGAAAAGCAGACTGCATTCACGCCGCCCCCTGAACATCGCAGGGCTTCTTCGCTCCGACCCCCAAAAGTCTTTGCTCAGAAGCCCTGCGATGTTCCGGGGAGGGCGAAGCTTCTTTGTTCCATCATTCGGGAGATTTGACCAGAAGCTCTGCCGTATCCCGGCCATGAAAGGATTTCTGAGCGAAGACTTTTGGGGGTCGGAGCGAAGAAATCCTTTCATGACAAGGATGCGGCAAAACCTGACAGCACATTTTGTGGTATGATACAGAAAAGCATAATGATTCTTTAGAATTCTTTTCACCGGCTTTCTCCGGGAAAAGTGTTACACTGATAAGCGGAAAAACAGATTGATCATGGGGGAAATAAGAATGGCGGATACATATACGATCCTTGTCTGTGATGACGAAAAGGAAATAACGGACGCGATAGAGATCTATCTGACGCAGGAGGGGTATGAGGTACGGAAGGCATATGATGCCCCGCAGGCAATCTCGATTCTCGAGAAGGAAGAGATTCATCTGCTGATCATGGACATCATGATGCCCGGGATGGATGGCCTGAGCGCGGTACTGAAGATCCGCAAGAAAATGAAGTCCAGCATTCCGATCATCATTCTGTCCGCGAAGGGACAGGATACAGATAAGATCATGGGACTGAATTACGGAGCGGACGACTATATTACGAAACCGTTCAGCCCGCTGGAACTGGTTGCGCGCGTCAAGAGCCAGCTCAGACGCTATACTACGCTGGGAACGATGCAGGAGAGTGATGAGAGCAGCCAGAACACATTTCACAGCGGGGGCCTGGTGATCAATGACGACCGCAAGGAAGTCACCGTGGACGGAAACAGCGTGCGCCTGACCAGGATTGAGTACAACATTCTTCTGCTGCTGCTCAAGAACAAAGGCAAGGTGTTTTCGATTGACCAGATCTACGAGAAGATCTGGAATGAGGAGGCATTCTGCGCCGATAACACGGTTACTGTCCATATTCGTCATATCCGGGAGAAGATCGAGATCGATCCGAAGAATCCCAGATATCTCAAGGTGATGTGGGGAATCGGATATAAGGTGGAGGATCTGGATTCCTGATGAAACAAGGCAGTTACAGCTTCGGATTAAAGGCTGCCATTGTAGTCCTTCAGGGGGTATGCGCGGCGGTGATTGTGGCCGCCCTCCTGACAGTCAGCTACTGGCTGGACGGCACCTGGCAGTTTTCGCAGCTCGGCCGCTCCTTCGAGGAGACGGCCGTATTTCTGCGTGACGCAGAACAGCTGGTCCGCCGGGACGTCAACCGGAGCGTGAATGAAACGCTGTTCTCCACAAACGGCGTCACTGACCTGGATAAAGAGATCGATATCCGTCAATATGTTTCCGGCATCAATGATGAGGCGAACCGGAATGAGAACCTGACGTACCGGCTGAGTGACCTGATCAATTATTATCCGAAGACGGAAAAGCTGCTTCGTGTCCTGGAAAAAGTGACTGCTTCCTACGGGGACAGCATGGAACCGGGCAGGGAGAATACCTGGGAGAGTCTTGTGCAGGCGGCGGAGTCCTGTGAGGTGATTGTGCCGGTTTCCGGCTTCACGCTTGCCGAAACGGCGCACGCTTCCCAGACCCCCTATGACACATTGCTGGAGTATTACCAGAATCTGGTGAGGTCCAGCAGGGATATTCATGAGCGGTACCTGGTCTATGAAGAGGACCAGCAGACGAAGCAGAATGTCAAAAACACGTATGTTCCGAGCAATATCGCTTACTATATCGAGAATACCACGACCAAAGGATTCTATACGAATCTCGGGGTGAAGGGAGTTGCCGCCGCACGGGGGGCAGTGAGCGAAGACCCCGGCATGACCTCTCTGTTTGACGGGGTCCGCACGATGGATATTATGGTTGCGAATTCAGAGCTGACCTTGAACCAGGAAGCGGCGACGTGGTTCATGGACAAGGTCTTCCTGGGTTCCAACGAGCGTGTGGTCATCGCGGTGAACACATCCTATCCTGCCGGAGACATCCTGAGGGATGATTATCTGTCCTACCTGAAAAGGAAGCCGGCTGTCCGTCTGGCACTGGGCTGCGCGCTGGCGGCTTTCGTTCTGCTCCTGGCCCTTCTGGCGATGAGCGTCGCAACGACAGGACGAAGCGAGCGGAACAACCTGCTTCCGCTGAAGGGGTTTGACCTGTTCGCGACAGAGATTGCGGCGGGACTGTGTGTGGTGGCTGCACTGTCATGGCTCTACCTCGGCCGGACGATCCTGCACATATGGATCCCTGAAAGCCGCCGGAACGCATGGATCATTGTGATTGCGGTGGGGGAATATGAGATCCTTCTTCTGTCC
Organism: uncultured Clostridia bacterium; assembly: GCA_946401715.1. Classification (GTDB taxonomy): domain Bacteria; phylum Bacillota; class Clostridia; order Lachnospirales; family Lachnospiraceae; genus Porcincola. Next base: position 11,508 of record CAMIVF010000006.1, read on the forward strand.
CTTCTGAGCCTGATCCGCCGCATCCGGCATAACAGCCTGTGGCAGAACAGCGTTATCTGCATGGTCCTGCGTGTCAGTTCGCAGGTGCTGGAAGCAAGGGCTGCATCGACCAGGATGCTGATCGCATATGTGCTGGTGATCGTCCTGAACTTCCTGTTTCTGCGGTTCTTCGGGACGCTGGGGATTGTCCTCGCCATTGTGGTTGACCTGGCGCTGCTTCTGTACCTTCTGCGCAGCCAGCTGGGCAAGCTGAGTGTGCGTGCGGGACTCAGAGAGCTGTCCAAGGGAAGACTGGATTACCGGATTGATACCTCCTCGCTGACCGGGGACAGCCTTGAGATGGCGCAGGCCGTCAATGAGATGGGAGACGGACTGCAGGAGGCGGTCGACGCGATGGTCAGGAGTGAACGTCTGAAGGCGGAACTGATCACGAATCTGTCCCATGACCTGAAGACGCCGCTGACATCCATCATTAACTATGTCGATCTTCTGAAGAGAGAGGAAATCGGCAATGAGCGGGCGAGGGAATACATCGATATTCTGGACCGCAAGTCTGACCGGCTGAAGAGCCTGATTACGGATCTGATTGACGTAAGCCGGATCAGCTCCGGCAACGTGGAATTGAATATGACCAAGCTTGACCTCAGGTCCATGGTCCGGATGGCGGCAGGGGAATTTGAGGACCGCTTTGAGCAGACTGGTCTGAAAATGAAAATGGAAGCGGAGAAACCACTGCCGGTCATGGCAGATGGTGACATGCTCTGGAGGGTTCTTGACAATCTGCTGGGCAATATCGCAAAGTACGCAATGCCGGATACTACGGTGAAGATCCGGATCTGCGAAGAAAACAATCAGGCAGTCTGCTCGTTTGAAAACAAGTCAAAGGAAAGGCTGACCAAGAGCGGCTCCGAACTCGAAGAACGTTTTGTGCGGGGAGATACGAGCCGGAACTCTGAGGGCAGCGGCCTGGGACTGTCCATCGCGAGGAGCCTTACGGAGCTGATGGGAGGAGAATTCCGGATCGAAGCCACAGAGGATACCTTCCGTGCGGTTCTGTGCTTCGCACTCGCCTGATCATCGCGTGCGGACGGGCTGCGAAGTTTTGAACGTTTGGTGAATTATGAAAGAATCTTCTTGCCTGACTGGAACAAAGTCTTTATCCTAGGATTGAATTTCCAATCATGACAATCGGGGGGAAAGAGGATGGACTGGAGAGACAGGCTGAACCGTTTTATGTATGGACGCTACGGGCAGGATCAGTTTTCAAAGTTCCTGCTTGCCGTGTGTTTTGTATTGCTGATCCTGAGCTTTTTTATCCCCATTCCCGGACTGGGCATTCTGGTGCTTCTGCTTCTGGTGTATGTGTATTTCCGCATGCTGTCGAGAAATGTGACGGCGCGTGCGGCGGAAAACCGGAAGTATCTGGAGCTGAAGGACCGGTTCCTCGGACTGTTCAGGGGAGGATCCGGATGCGGCCGCGTGCAGGGAGAGAATGTAATCTTCCGTTGTCCGAAGTGCAGCCAGAAGATCCGGATTCCGGGCGGAAAGGGACTGGTTGAAATCACCTGCCCGAAGTGCAGGACGAAGTTCCGCAAGAGGACCTGAGTATGTTTGGATATGTGACGGTCAACCGCCCGGAGATGAAGGTGAAGGAGCTGGAGCTGTACCGCACCTATTACTGCGGCCTGTGCCATGCGCTGCATGAAAGGTACGGCAGGAAAGGGCAGATGCTCCTGTCCTACGATGGCACATTCCTGGCGATCCTGCTGTCCGGGCTGTATGAGCCGAAGGACCGGGAGCGGCAGACCAGGTGCGTGGTTCACCCGACGATCGTTCACCGGGAGAAGGCAAACCGCTTCATCGATTATGCCGCTGACATGAATGTCATGCTTGCGTACCGGAAGGCGGCCGACGACTGGAAGGATGAACGGAAACCATCGGCCAGGGCGCTGGTATCCCTTCTCAGGAAGGATTACTGCCGGATCCGTGACCGTTATCCGAGACAGGAGAAAGCCCTGGCAAAGAACATCCGCCTGCTTCGCCGTATGGAGGAGGAAGCGCGCAGCATGGAGCCTGCATCCGGGGACGGTGATGACTCTTATGCCATGCGGCTGCAGGAAATACTGTCCCGGATTGACCGTGCCGCAGGGTATACCGGCAGCTTTCTCGCGGAGATGTGCGTACCGCGGAAGGACCGCTGGGAAAGAGATCTGCGTACCGTCGGCTTTTACCTGGGAAAGTTTATCTATCTGATGGACGCTTACGATGACCTGGAGGATGATGAGAAGAAGGGCAGTTTCAATGTTCTTCTTGCACTCAGGGATCTGGACAGGGAGCATTTTGATGATACACTGAAAGGAATTCTTCTGGATACGGCAGCCATCTGCTGCCGTGCTTTTGAGCGTCTTCCGATTCTCAGAGATGTCGGGCTTTTGCGCAATATCCTGTATTCAGGCATCTGGGTGCGGTTTTCCCAGATTCGCCAGGGAGAGAACAGGAAGGGAAGAAAGTGGAGCTTAATATAGAGGGAGCAGCATGAGAGACCCGTATGATGTCCTGGGACTGGAGAGGGGAGCCTCCGACGATGAGATCAAGAAGGCTTACCGGACACTGAGCAGACAGTATCACCCGGACGCAAATGTCAATAATCCGAATAAGGCGCAGGCGGAAGAGCGGTTCAAGGAAGTCCAGCAGGCTTATGACGCGATCCAGCACGAGAAGGAGGGCGGCGGATTCGGTCCCGGCAGCAGCAGGGGCGGCGCGTACTCTTCTTACGGTGACTATTCCGGCTTCGGCGGCTGGTCTGGTTTTGGCGGTTTCTCCGGTTTCGGCGGATCAGCCTACCGGGACGGCAGTGCCGGTGCGCAGAGCGAGGCGGATCTCCATCTGCAGGCAGCCCAGAATTACATTAACAGCCAGCATTATCAGGAAGCACTGAATGTGCTCGGGCAGATGACGGAGCGGGATGGCAGATGGTATTTCCTCAGCGCGGCAGCAAATATGGGGGTCGGAAACAATGTCCAGGCGAAGGTGATGGCGCAGCGGGCAGTGGAGCTGGATCCGGACAATCTGCAGTACCGGCAGCTGTTTGAGCGGCTGGAAAGCGGAGGCAGCTGGTACCAGGGGATGGGCAGCTCTTACGGCTATCCGATGGAAACCGGCGCGGATCTGTGTCCGCGTATGTGTCTGGCCAGCGTCGCCTGCAGCATGTGCGGCCCCGGTGTTTTCTGTTGTATTTAACCCTGACTGAGTTGTCCGGGATCTGGTTTCTTGGTAAAATGAATAGAACCCTTTTGTGACAGTCAGAAAGAGAGGAGGCCCCGTATGGCAGGCAAACAGATCATTACGATCGGAAGAGAATTCGGAAGCGGCGGACATGAGGTCGGCAGGAGACTTGCCGCGGAGCTGGGTCTGAAGCTGTACGATAAGGAGCTTCTGAAGATGATGGCCCAGGAGAGCAACATCTGCGAAAAGGTGCTGGAAGATTACGATGAAAAGAATTCCGGCAGCCTGCTCTATTCGATTATGATGGACGTCTATCCGACCATGAATTATGTCGGCAATACCCTGCAGCGCCAGATCTATCAGGCGCAGTATGATACGATCCGGAAGGTAGGACAGAAGGGCGGCTGTGTCATCGTCGGAAGAGGCGCCGACTATATCCTGAGAGATCTTCCTCACGTGACCAGTGTGTTCATACATGCGTCCGACGAATTCAGAATCGGCAGAATCGTGGAGTATGAGCATGTCACGCCACAGAAGGCAAAAGACATCATAACCAAGGCTGACAAAAAGAGAGCTTCGTACTATAATTTCCAGACGGAGAAAAAGTGGGGGCACGTGTCCTCCTATCATCTGTCGCTCGACGCAAGTGACATCGGGATCGACGGCTGTGTCAGAGTCATCCGGGCCTATCTGGAAGAGAAGAGCCGGTAAGGCTGTGAATACCCGGGTGAATCTGCATTCAATATTTATAGATCGTAAATAGAAAGAACAGGCAATCACATGAACGAAAACAATCAAGGCGGCGGGAACGGCGGCAGGAATCAGAACCGGAATCATTCTTCCATTCTGATCTTCCTGGTGGTAACGCTGATCACGCTTGTGCTGATGAGCTTCTTCAACCGGATGATGAATGATTCCACGTCCATGGAAATCACCTATGACCAGTTCCTGGACCTTCTGGAACAGAATCTGGTGGAGTCTGTCACGCTTGATTCGGACAAGCTGACCGTTGTAACGAAGAAGCAGGATCTGGCGAGCCAGGGAATCGAGATGAAGTATTACACGGGCCGGATGGCCGACCCGGACCTTGTACAGCGCCTGGATCAGGCAAATGTCGAGTTTAAGCAGGAGATTCCTGACAATACGACCAGCCTGATTCTGAACGTTGTCCTGAGCTTTGCGCCGCTGATCCTGATCTGGATCCTGATGGGCGTTGTGATGCGCAGAATGTCCGGCTCGGGCGGCATGATGGGTGTCGGGAAGAGCCGCGCGAAGATGTATATGCAGTCCGAGACCGGGGTGACATTCAAGGATGTCGCCGGACAGGACGAGGCGAAGGAATCTCTGCAGGAGACGGTGGAATTCCTGGAGCATCCGGAGAAGTATGCGCAGATCGGTGCCAAGCTGCCGAAGGGCTGTCTGCTTGTCGGTCCTCCCGGAACCGGTAAGACCCTGCTTGCAAAGGCTGTGGCGGGGGAAGCGCATGTGCCTTTCTTCTCCCTGACCGGTTCTGACTTTGTGGAGATGTTCGTCGGCGTCGGCGCGAGCCGTGTGAGAGATCTGTTTGATGAGGCAAAGAAAAATGCGCCCTGCATCATCTTCATCGATGAGATTGATGCCATCGGAAAGAGCAGGAATTCCGGCGCGTACGGCGGCAATGACGAGAGAGAGCAGACGCTCAACCAGCTTCTGTCCGAGATGGACGGCTTCGACACGTCCAAGGGACTTCTGATCCTGGCTGCCACGAACCGGCCTGAGGTTCTGGACCAGGCCCTGCTCAGGCCAGGACGTTTTGACCGTAGAGTTACGGTGGAGAAGCCGGACCTGCAGGGCAGAATCGACGTGCTGAAGGTCCATTCCAAGGACGTGCACATGGACGAGACGGTCGATCTGAAGGAGGTTGCGCTGGCTACGTCCGGAGCGGTCGGATCGGATCTTGCGAATATGATCAACGAGGCGGCCATACTTGCGGTCAAGAACCACAGGGCGGCTGTGAGCCAGAAGGATCTGCTGGACGCTGTAGAGATTGTCCTGGTCGGCAAGGAGAAGAAAAACCGCATCCTCTCCCAGGAGGAACGCAGGATCGTCTCGTACCACGAAGTCGGCCATGCGCTGGTCTCCGCGCTGCAGAAGGACTCTGAGCCGGTGCAGAAGATCACGATTGTTCCCCGCACGATGGGTGCTCTGGGCTATGTCATGAATGTCCCGGAGGAAGAGAAGTTCCTCAATACGGAGAAAGAGATCCGTGCGATGCTGGTGGAATTTGTCGCTGGCCGGGCAGCGGAAGAGATCGTATTCAATACTGTGACGACCGGAGCGGCGAATGACATAGAAAAAGCCACAAAGGTTGCAAGGGCGATGGTAACGCAGTATGGTATGTCGGATAGGTTCGGACTGGCCCAGCTGGAGGCTCCGGCGGCACAGTTCCTCGATGACGGACGGGTGGTCATGAACTGCTCGGATGCCACTGCGGCGCAGGTTGACCAGGAGGTCATCAAGATCCTGAAGCAGTCTTATGACCAGGCGAAGAAGATCCTGTCCGAGCACAGGAAGGCAATGGACGAGATTGCCGCATTCCTGATCGAGAAGGAGACGATCACAGGCAAAGAATTCATGGAGATTCTCCATAAGGTGGAAGGAGCCGATGTGGCCGTAAGGCACCGTGAGGGACGCATTTCCGAGAGAAGACAGGAGATCCGGGAATCTGCTGCTTCGGAAACAGCCGGCACATCGCAGGCTGCAGCTGAACCGGAAACAGCCGGCACATCGCAGGCTGCAGCTGAACCGGAGACAGCCGGCACATCGCAGGCTGCAGCTGAACCGGAAACAGACGGCACATCGCAGACACCGTCTGAGCCGGAGACAGCCGGCGCGCAGGAGGCGCCTTCTGAACAGGAGAATACTGATCAGACGCAGGGAGGGTGATCCCTGCCAGAAGTTGAGGAGAATATGAGAAAGAGAGTCGAGCATCTGATCTATTTGTTTCGGACACACCGGGAGATCTGGTGGATCATTATCTATACAGCGATCTATATGGGTGGATTCCGGATTATGGAAAATGCGCGGCATGTACATTACCATGTGATTCACACCTGGCTGGACGACCAGATCCCATTCTGTTCGTATTTCATTATTCCGTACGCGATATGGTTTATCTTCAACCTGTATGTGGTTGGCTGGTTTGTCCTGAAGGCGGAGAAGTATGAGTATTACCGTCTGATTACAGCGCTGATGCTGGGTATGACCGCATTTCTTGTTGTCAGCGTCGTATATCCGAACCGGCTTGAACTGCGTCCGGACTTTGTGGATACCACCGGTCTGTGCGGGAAGCTGGTAGCGCTTTTGTACAAATCGGATACGTCAACCAATGTGCTGCCGAGCATCCATGTGTACAATACGGTTGTTCTGTGCCACGCGATCAACACCTGCACCAGGCTGAGAAGCAGGAAGAGTGTGCTGCTGGCCAGCAACTTCCTCGGCGTGATGATCATACTGTCCACGATGTTTCTGAAGCAGCATTCCGTGATTGATGTCTGTCTCGGTCTGGTGATGGGCATGCTGATGCAGATTATCAGCGACCGGATCTTTGAGACAGAGGAAGAGAGATCCTTCGCAAGAGAGACTGTGTTCGGAAAAAGACCGTCCTCTTCGCGCAGGACGGCAGGCTGAATGGTAAGAAAGACAGAAAATACTGTGAGAAGAACGCAAGGCACAGGAGCCACCGGTTCCTGTGCCTTATGCAGCTCAACCGGCGGCGCAAGGCAGCTGCAGAGCAGGAGATGTGTATGAATCCGGATTTTGATCTTCAGGAGGAATTGAAAAAGCTGCCTTCCCAGCCTGGCGTGTATATCATGCACGGCAGGAAGGACGAGATCCTCTATGTCGGAAAGGCGGTCAACCTGAACCGGCGGGTGCACCAGTACTTTGTCCGGAAGATCGGGAGGGGGCCCAAGATCGAACACATGGTAAGCAGGATTGCCTGGTTCGAGTACATTGTAACGGATTCGGAGCTGGAAGCCCTGGTTCTGGAAAACAACCTGATTAAGGAGAACCGCCCGAAGTATAACACCCTCCTGAAAGACGACAAGACTTATCCCTATATTAAAGTGACAGTGCAGGAGGAGTATCCCCGTGTGCTGTTTACCAGAAAAATCAAGAAGGACGGGGCACGGTATTTTGGCCCGTTCAAGAGCGCATTTGCGGTAAAAGAGACCATAGAGCTTTTGAGGAAGCTATACCTTGTGCGGGACTGCACGCGCTCTCTGCCCAGGGACATCGGGCTGGAGCGACCCTGTCTGAACTATCAGATCGGACAGTGCGAGGCACCCTGCCAGGGAAAGATCACGAAGGAGGCTTATCAGGCCAATATCGAGAAGGCTTTAAGCTTTCTGGCAGGCAATTACCGGCCGGTGATCCGGACGCTGGAAGAGCGCATGAAGGCCGCGAGCGAGCAGATGGATTATGAGACGGCGGCGAAGCTGCGCGATCTGATGCAGCATGTGATCAGTGTCACCCAGAAACAGAAGATGGAGAATGCGGACGGGGAGGACCGTGACGTGCTTGCTCTGGCGATGGACGGGACGGACGCTGTGGTTCAGGTTTTCTATGTCCGCGGCGGAAAGCTGATCGGCAGAGACCACAGTTTTCTGCGGATCGGAGAAGAGGACGCAGTCTTGCTTTCGGAGACGGATCCGGCTTCACCGGACGCCGCTTCGGACCAGGAGGGATCGGCTGAAGAGGAGAGGCGGCGTTCGGAAACCAGCGTGAGAGCGCGGCTGCTTTCCACCTTTGTCAGGCAGTTCTATGCATCAGCGGTCTTCCTTCCGAAGGAGATTCTGCTGGAGCAGCCAATCGAGGACCAGCAGCTGATTGAGGAATGGCTCAGTGCAAAGAAAGGAAGCCATGTCTCCCTCAGGACGCCGCAGCGTGGAACCTACAGCCGCCTGGTGCATATGGCACAGGAGAATGCGGACCTCGTTCTGCGGATGGACAAGGAACGGGCGCGTCTGGAAGAGGGCAGGACAATCGGCGCCATGCAGGAGATTGCTTCTGCGCTCGGGCTCGGGCATCTGACCAGGGTGGAGGCATATGATATTTCGAACACGTCAGGCGTGGAATCGGTCGGTTCCATGGTTGTGTTTGAAAAAGGAAAGCCAAAACGGAGCGACTACCGGAAGTTCCGGATCCGGACCGTGGAGGGCCCGAATGACTATGCTTCTTTAAAAGAGGTGATCACCCGCAGGCTGCTGCATGGAATCGAAGAAGAGAAGAATCTGAAAGAGAACCGGCTTTTAGCAGGGGACAGCTCCTTTGGCGTGTTTCCGGATCTGATCATGATGGACGGCGGCCGCGGACAGGTCCACGTGGCGGAGCAGGTCTGCAGCCAGCTGGGCCTGGACATTCCGGTCTGCGGTATGGTCAAGGACGATTACCACAGAACCAGGGGGCTGTATTATCACAATGTGGAGATTCCGATTGAGGCTTCCTCCGAAGGGTTCAAGCTGATCACAAGAGTACAGGACGAGGCGCACCGGTTTGCGATCGAGTTTCACAGATCTCTGCGAGGAAAAGCACAGACACATTCTCTGCTGGATGAGATCGAAGGAATCGGACCGGCCAGGAGAAAGGCGCTGCTTCGATCCTTCGGTTCGCTGGAAGCAATCCGCGACGCGGACATCGAGCATCTTGCGCATGCGCCATCCATGAATGCCGCAAGTGCAAGGAAAGTCTATGAGTTCTTCCATCCATCCTCGACAAAGTAGCGCTTTGGTGCTACCATCAGGTTTATCAATGCGTTCTGATGAAACCGGCCGGTGCCGCTGATTACGGAATGACCAGGGGGACAGAATATGAACACACAATCCAGCGTTCCAATCGAAAAACTTGTGAATAAGATGGGACTGGTGAACCGTACAGAATCCGTACGGCTTGAAAACAAGAAACTCACGACGAATGAGGTGAACCGTCCTGCACTGCAGCTGACCGGCTATTTCGACTACTTTGACGCGGACCGCCTCCAGATTATCGGATATGTGGAATACACTTATCTCGATACACTGACAAGAGAGCGGAAGCGGATGATGTACGAACGCCTTCTCGCTGCGAAGATTCCGGCGATTGTCTATACGACACAAACGGTTCCGGATGAGGATATGCTGGAACTTGCCGTCAAGTATGACGTACCGATTTTCACAACAGACCGGGAGACCAGTGCATTTGCGGCGGAAGTCCTCCGGTGGCTGAATGTTGAGCTGGCGCCTTGCATCACCATCCACGGTGTTCTGGTGGATGTGTACGGCGAAGGCGTGCTGATCATGGGCGAGAGCGGAATCGGAAAGAGTGAGGCCGCGCTGGAGCTGGTACGAAGAGGCCATCGCCTGATTACGGACGATGTTGTCGAGATCCGGAAGGTGTCTGACCATACACTGGTCGGAACGGCGCCGGATATTACCAGACACTTCATCGAACTGCGCGGCATCGGCATCATCAATGTCAAGACCCTGTTCGGTGTGGAAGCTGTCATGGATACGACGAATATCGATCTGGTGATCAAGCTCGAGGAATGGGACAAGGACAAGGAGTATGACCGCCTCGGCCTGGCGGAGGAATATACGGAGTTTCTCGGGAACCGGGTCACTTGCCATTCCCTGCCGATCCGTCCGGGCAGGAACCTGGCGGTTATCGTCGAATCAGCTGCGGTCAATCACCGTCAGAAGAAGATGGGTTACAATGCTGCGCAGGAGCTTTACAACAGGGTACAGCAGGGCATCATGGACAAGATGGCACAGAACAGCAGTGAGTAAAGAGCCGGACAGAAACAGCTGTTTTCTAAGGAGAGATGGGAGTCTATGAAAAAGTATTGCTTTGGAATTGATGTTGGCGGAACGACTGTGAAGTGCGGCCTGTTCAGTACGGACGGGAACCTTCTGGACAAGTGGGAGATCCCGACCAGAACGGAGGATAACGGAATCAACATTCTTCCGGATATTGCAGATTCGATCAACCATAAGATCGAGGAGAGAGGCCTGAAAAAGAACGAGATCGAAGGAATCGGGCTGGATATTCCCGGGCCGGTCAACGAGGAGGGAATCTGCACCCTTGCGGTGAATCTTCACTGGGGGCAGGTGAACATCGTCAAAGAGATGGAGAAAAGGACCGGCATCCGTACGAAGGCGCTCAATGACGCGAATGCGGCTGCGCTCGGGGAATGCTGGAAGGGCGGCGGCGCCGGCCATAAGAATCTGATCATGGTTACGCTCGGGACCGGAATCGGCGGCGGCATTGTCGTGGAGGGTAAGGTGATCGCCGGTGCGCACGGCAGCGGCGGAGAGATTGGCCATGTGCATGTGACGGAGGAGCTGACTGAGCCCTGCAACTGCGGAAACATCGGCTGCCTGGAGCAGGTTGCCTCCGCAACCGGGATCGTCCGCCTTGCGAAGATGCAGCTGGAGAAGGATCCTGACACGCCGAGCGTGCTGCGCGGAAAGACACTCAGCGCGAAGCGTGTCTGGGATGCGGTCAAGGCCGGCGACGAGGTCGCTGATGCCATCGCGGAAAAGTTCGGCCTGTATCTGGGACGGGCACTGGCTTCCTTTGCGGCTGTGACGGACCCTGAGATCTACGTGATCGGCGGCGGTGTCTCGAAGGCGGGCCCTGTTATCCTGGATTATGTACAGAAGTATTATCGCCAGTATGCATTCCCCGGGTGCAAGGAAGCGGTATTCGCCCTTGCGACACTTGGCAATGACGCTGGCATCTACGGAGCAGCGAAGGTGGTGCTGTAAGTGTTTCCTGCGGACTGCAGGCCGGCAGTTACCGGCACTGAAGGAAATGGAGGAGAGATATCATGAAAAGACGCAATAAAAAGCAGCAGGTGATCGCCATTGTGATCGTGGTCATTCTGGTAGCGGCGATGCTGTTTTCCCTGATCCCGGCATTTATGATGTAATCAGCCGGCTCCGGCCCGGGCACCGGCCATGGCCGGCGCCGGGACTGTGAAGCAGGCATCCGGCGGCAAATCCGTCAGAGAAGGAATGCTGCCGTGTGAGGAGAGGGAAACGTGAAAAGAGGAATATTACACAGGGCAGTGCCGGCTTTTCTCGCTATGGCAGCACTGTTTTCGATTCAGCCTCAGGCAGCGAAGCCTGTGGCTTCCGCTTCGGATACCACCATCGCGAACGGCGTATATGTAGAAGGAGTCGACCTGTCGGGCATGACACCGGATCAGGCGAAGGAGGCGCTTTCGGCCAAGGCGGATTCCATGGCAGCAACAGCCGTCAATCTGCGGCTTGGGGACCGTGTCATTACAACCTCGCTGGCTGATCTGGGCTATACCTGCACGAACCTGGACATTGTCGACTCGCTGGTTCCGATCGGAAAGAGCGGAAACATCGTACAGCGGTACAAGGAGCAGAAGGATCTGGAGAACCAGACAGTGCAGTATACACTGGACTTTACCGTCGACTATTCACGTGTGAAGGAATTCGTCCAAAACTGCAGCGTTTACAATACCGATCCGGTGGAAGGACAGCTGCTGGTCGGCGATGACGGCTATCCTTATGTAGAGGGCGGCACGAAGGGAATCACCCTGAAGCCGAAGAAGTCGGCCAAGGCAGTGAAGAAGGCGATTGAAGCGTGGACAGGCGGCGATATCACGGTCGATCTGGTCTATGATGAAGTCAGCCCGAATGTGTCATATGAAACGCTTGCCCAGGTGAAGGATATCCTGGGGATGGCGACGACGGATTATTCCGCGTCTTCCGGAAACCGTGCGGTCAATGTGGAAAACGGGTGCTCCCTGATCAATGGCACCCTGCTGTGGCCGGGCGATGAGTTCTCCGTCACGGAAGCGGTGACGCCGTTTTCCGAGGAAAATGGATACATGCCTGCGCCCACCTATGAAGAGAACCGCACCATCGATTCCTACGGGGGCGGAATCTGCCAGGTGTCTACCACGCTGTATAATGCAGCACTGAAGGCGGAGATGGATATCACCGCCAGGTCCAATCATACGATGATGGTGACCTATGTGGAGCCGTCCAAGGACGCAGCCATCGCGGAAGGCGTCATGGACATGCGCTTCGTGAACAATACGGACGCGCCGGTCTATATTCAGGGCAGCTGCTATGGCGGACAGATCACATTTATCCTCTATGGCCATGAAACCCGGCCGGCGAACCGGACCCTCGAATTCGAGAGCAGGACCATCGCAACGATGCCGGCGGACGGGTATTCCCTGTATCCGGACGCAACCCAGGCAGTGGGTTATATTGCCCAGACGCAGTCTCCGCACACCGGCTGTCAGGCACAGCTCTGGAAGCATATCTATGTTGACGGCGTCGAGACGGAAGAGGTTTTGGTGAATGAAAGCTACTACCAGGCTGTCGGGACCATCTACTCCGTCGGTGTGATGACCGATAACCCCTCCGTGCAGCAGGCGCTGTACGGTGCCATCGGCTCCAATAATCTGGAGGCGGTGCAGCAGATCATCCGGACAGGAAGTGCCCCTGCACAGCCTGATCAGAGCCAGAACCAGACAGCGGGCGATATGGATGACAACATGGCACAGAACGGTGACGTGACAATTGTGAACTGAGGAGGCGCTGACGGTATGAGCCAGCGTTTCCCGAGAAAAGGAGAGACCAGATGAGGGAGAGTATCCTTACGCTGCTGGAGCGTAATTCCAGGATGACGCCGGACGAGATCGCTGTTCTGCTCGGATCGAGCAGCGAGTTGATTGCGGCCGAGATCCGGAAGATGGAGCAGGAGAATATTATCTGCGGCTACAACACGCTGATCGACTGGGACAAGGCGGGGTCGGACGCGGTAACGGCGCTGATTGAGGTGAGAGTGACGCCGCAGAGGGGCCAGGGCTTTGACAACATTGCGGAGCGTATCTACAACTATCCGGAGGTGCAGTCCGTCTACCTGATCTCCGGCGCGTATGACCTGCTTGTGATTCTGGAGGGCAAGACACTGAAGGAAGTATCCGAATTCGTTTCGAGCAAGCTTTCCACGCTGGATACAGTGCTCTCGACGGCGACGCATTTTATCCTCAAGAAGTACAAGGACGACGGCATCATCTTCGAGCGGAAGAAGAAGGATGAGCGGATGTCCATCACTCCCTGAGGGGGACAGAAGAAGGGATCGATCAGATGAAGGAACTGTCACACAGCAACCTGCTGTCTGCGAAGGCAGACAGCCTGAAGCCTTCCGGCATCCGGAAGTTTTTTGATATCGTGGCCGAGATGGACGATGTAGTCTCTCTCGGTGTGGGCGAGCCTGATTTTGACACACCCTGGGCGGTGCGCGATGAGGGCATCTACACGCTGGAGCGCGGAAAGACCTTCTATACTTCGAATGCAGGCCTGATGGAGCTGAGGAAGGAGATCACCAGATTCCTGAAAAAGCGGCTTGGTGTCCGCTATGATCCGGCCGGAGAATGCCTCGTCACAGTGGGCGGTTCGGAGGCGATCGATCTGGCGTTCCGCGCCATGCTGAATCCGGGAGACGAGGTTCTGATCCCGGAACCGTGCTATGTCTCCTATGTCCCGTGCGCGGTTCTCGCCGACGGCGTTCCCGTGACGATTCCGCTTCAGGATAAGAACGAATTCCGTCTTACCGCGAAGGAACTGGAGGATCATATTACAGAGAAGACAAAGATTCTCGTCCTTCCGTTTCCGAACAATCCGACGGGGGCGGTCATGCGCAGAGAAGACCTCGAGGCGGTCGCCAGGGTCTGCCTGGAGCATGACCTGTATGTGGTATCAGATGAGATCTACTCCGAGCTGACCTACACCGGAGAGGATCATGTATCGATCGTCCAGATCCCCGGCATGCAGGAGCGGACCATCCTGATCAACGGATTCTCGAAAGCATTTGCCATGACCGGCTGGAGGCTGGGATACTGCTGCGGACCGGAAGCGATTCTGTCCGTCATGACCAAGATCCATCAGTTTGCCATCATGTGCGCGCCGACCAACAGCCAGTATGCAGCGACGGTGGCGCTGCGGGACTGCTACGGAGAGGTGGAGAAGATGCGTGAAGCGTACAACCAGAGAAGGCGCTTTCTGCTGCATGCCTTCCGGAAGATGGGCCTTCCGTGCTTTGAGCCGTTCGGCGCGTTCTATGTCTTTCCCTGCATCCGGGAATTCGGCATGACGAGCGAGGAGTTCGCGACAAGGCTTCTGGAGGAACAGCGGGTCGCAGTAGTGCCGGGCGATGCCTTCGGCCGGAGCGGAGAAGGATTCATCCGGATCTCCTACGCATATTCTCTGGATGCGCTGAAGGAAGCCGTCGGGCGGCTGGAAAAATTTGTCACGAAGCTGCGGGAGAACAGCTGAACCAGCTTATCAATGTGGTTCATAAAAATAACAGATTTGACTGCATAAGGCGGGGCCGTTGCCGGCTCCGCCTTATGCGTTGACAATCCAAACCCGGTACCGTCCGGGCAGCCCGGAAGGCAGCCTGGACGGTACCGGGTTTGGCACAAGCTGGCCGGCTTCGGGTTTGACAGGAAGCGCATCATGCGGTATCATTTCATCGTTGTGACACTGCACCGCATTAAAGCGGCGCATTCCAAAGCATCTATCACAAGGATCATCGGCAGTAAATGGTATGAATGATACAGCAGTCAGGCAGGACACAGCGCCGTCAGCGGCGCACGGGAAGAAAAAGAAAATGAAGAAGACAGGGAAGAACATACAGTACAGGCTTCTTTCCCTGATTTGCTTTGTGCTGATTATCGGCCTGTGGTGCATGGCCTCCTATGGCCACCTGGTGCAGGAGGTGTTCCTGCCCTCGCCGACCGCGGTCCTTTCCAAGCTCTTCGGCATGGCTGCGGACGGTACGCTCTGGGCACACTGCAGTGCGTCCATCGCCCGCGTCATGATCGGGTGGATCTGGTCTGTCATCGTGGCGCTGCCGATGGGTATGCTGATGGCAAACTCGAAGCGGTTCTGCGCGTTCATACAGCCGATTATAGAGTTTGCGCGTTATCTCCCTGTGGTTGCCCTGGTTCCTCTGACACTTCTGTATCTGGGAATCGAAGAATCACAGAAGTACACGATTATTTTTCTGGGCACATTCTTCCAGCTGGTACTGATGGTGGCGGACACAGTCTCCAATGTGGACATCAACATGATCAATGCCGCGAAGACCCTGGGGGCAAACCGGTTCCAGGTCTACAAGGAAGTAATCTTCCCGGCTGCGCTGCCCGGACTGATTGATGATTTCCGCCTGACCATCGGCTGGGCGTGGACGTACCTGGTTGTGGCGGAGATGGTTGCGGCGAGCAGCGGGCTCGGATTCATGATCCTCCGCTCGCAGAGGTATCTCGCGACGGACACGATCTTTGCCGGACTGATCATGATCGGACTGATCGGCCTTGTGACGGACTGGATCTTCCGCATCATCAGCAGGATTGTGGCCCCATGGCAGGAGAGACTGTCAGACAGCAGGTAAGAAGGAAGAAGACGCATGAAAGCAGGAAGCAGTGACCGCCCCGTGCGGCTGAAGGTAGATCACCTGGGCAAGGTGTTCGGCGAAGGTGAACAGGCAGTATGCGCGCTTCAGGACGTTAACCTGGAGATCCGCCAGTCAGAGTTTGTCATGATTGTCGGCCCGTCCGGCTGCGGGAAAACCACGCTGATCAATATCATAGGAGGGCTGGAACAGCAGACTTCCGGCAATGTCCTGCTTGACGGTCATGTGATCAGCGGGGCCGGAGCGGACCGGGGCATGGTGTTTCAGGGATACAGCCTGTTTCCCTGGCTGACGGTACTGAAGAATGTGGAATTCGGACTGAAGATGAAAGGCATCCCGGCGCAGCACCGGGAAAGAACCGCGCGCAAGTACATCCGCCTGGTCGGCCTGGAGGGCTTCGAAAATGCACTGCCGAAGCAGCTTTCGGGCGGCATGAAGCAGAGAGTCGCCATCGCGAGGACGCTGGCAAATGAGCCTGAGATTCTTCTGATGGATGAACCGTTCGGCGCGCTTGACGCCCAGACCAGGGTTGTCATGCAGGAGCTTCTGGCAGACATCCGCCGGAAGACGGATACGACGATCCTGTTTATCACGCACGATATTGACGAGGCCGTCCTTTTGGGCGACAGAGTGTATGTCATGAGCCGCCGGCCGGGATCTGTCAGGGATGTCCTGGAGGTGAATCTGCCGGGGGAGAGGAGCCATAACTCTCTGGTGCTGCCGGAGTTTCTTGAGATCAAAAAGAAAATCATGGATATGCTGTGGCGGGAGAGCAATGATGCAGCCATGGGAAGGTAACATTTTCCTGTGATGGAAGACTTGAACTGTAACTGTATGATGTAAGGGTCAAAAGCCCTGAAGCCGAGGCAAGCTTGCTTGCCAGAGGC
>CAMIVF010000007.1 GCA_946401715.1 uncultured Clostridia bacterium
CCGACATGTTCCCCTGCGCGAGAAAAATAGTATCCATGTTCTTTTTCGCAAAGTGGATGCGCGTGCCCGATGTATGATTATGTAGAAGCACGACTCGTGCCACGTTGAGACGGTAGTATTCACTTCTGTGGAGGTGAGGCTTTTTTGGTGCAGAAAAGTGCATTTTTTGGATTTCCCTATTGACCAATTTTTCATATTCGATTATTAGTGAGACTGTAAATCTCAAATCATGATTGAGACTACAAAAAGGAGTTTCATCAGTGAACGGCTATGCAGCGGGAAAGGCCTGGAAGCAGGAAAGCGAGTTGGTGATGCTGGAGGAAATGCTGCCGGCCCGCTTTACGAGGGAGAAATGAGTGGAAGCGTTCTAATTTGAGATGGCTGGGGTGCCGGACACGCTGCGCGGCATTGACGCCCTGGGCGAAGATTGAGCGGTACAGCAGAAAGAGATGGACATGGACACACTGGAATACCGGGACGGGTATGAATACCTGGACATGCTGCGCCGGCAGAATAAAAAGCAGACACAGAGCTTCAGCGATTTTTCCGGATACCTGGAAGCCAAAGCCAGGCAGCAGGGCATCCCGGTTCGCGGACAGTTTGAGCTGACGCCACTGTGCAATCTGAATTGCGTCATGTGCTACGTTCACCTGAACACGGCGCAGCAGCCGTTGCTGACCGTGGAGCAGTGGAAGGACCTGATGCGCCAGGCGTATGATGCCGGGATGTACACGGCGACCCTGACGGGCGGGGAGTGCCTGACCTATCCGGGCTTTGACGAGTTGTATCTGTATTTGCAAAGCCTGGGCTGCATGGTGGACGTGCTGACCAACGCTGTTTTGCTGAATGAAGACAGAATCAGATTTTTCCGGAATCACCCCCCTGCCTCCATCCAGATCACCCTGTACGGCGCGACCGAGGATGCCTATGAGCGCGTGACGGGCCGACGGGTCTGCCAAACGGTTGTGGAAAACATCCGCCGCGTTAAGGACGCGAAATTGCCGCTTATTATTTCCGTCACCCCCAGTAAAACCCTGGGCGAGGATATATTTGATACCATTCGTCTGGCGCACAGCCTGACGAAGAATGTATTCGTGAACACGTCACTGTTTACGCCGTGGGAAGCAACCGGGCGAACCGGCGTGGAAGAGGAACCGGACGCGGAGTTCTACGCCCGTATCCTGCGGCTGCATAAAGAGCTGTGTGGAATCGACGTAAAGGAATGCGCGGAGAGCCTGCTGCCTCCTTCCGGCGGCGAATGCGCCGACTGCGAAGCCCGCGGGCTGAGCTGTGGCGGCGGCCGGTCCGGGTTCGTGATCAACTGGAAAGGGGAAATGCTGATCTGCAACCGGATGAAACCAAAAGGCTTTCCCCTGCGGGACGGTATTGCGGCAGCATGGGAGCACATTCATAAAGCAGCTGAAGACTGGCCGCGGGCGGCGGTGTGCAGGGGATGCGCCTATGAATCGTCCTGCGGTATCTGCGCAGCTGAGGCACTGAAATACGCACCTCCCAGGGAAAAACCGGAAGCACTGTGCCAGCGCACACGATATCTGGCCAGCCGGGGCGTGCTGAATATTCCACTATGCGACTGAATGAAAGGAGCATCTCCATGGAACAGGAAAAGACAGTAACAAAAAAAGAGTATGTTACCCCGAAGATCGAAATGCTCGAAATTGAGACGGAAAATCTCATCCTCACATCTGCGGGAAACGGCGATGTAGGACAGGGCCGTGGAAGAGGCGGCGGCTGTGATGGCGTCCCATATCATCGTAATCAAAGATCCTTCTCCAGCGGGCGCTTCAGCGGCTGCTGAGGGATGCGCGTCCAGCGTGGATAGGCCCGGGAAAGGAGATTTGGCGTGAAAGCATCCGACGGTTTTGTGCTGAGGAATATTGCGGGCGAACGCATGCTTCTGCCCGTGGGAGAAAAGATTGCTGCGTTCCGCGGCGCGGTGCTGATGAACGAGCTGTCGGCTTTCATTTGGGAAAAGCTGCAATCGCCCATCACCCGCGACGGGCTGCTGGCTGAGATTCTGGCGCAGTATGCCATCGACGAAGAGACAGCTGCAGCGGATCTGGACGCCGTATTGACCCAACTGAAACAGATGAGAATCCTCGAAGCATGAACGCAGGAACCTGGACGATCGCCGGGAGACCAACGACTTGATGAAATAAGCAAGGAGTAATTAACGGCCAATGGTTATCAAGGAAATTGAAGTCAAGGCATTGAGCGGAGGCTGGAGGCCATGCGGCAGTTCTATGAGGCCGGTATTCAGTCAACATGCTTCATATCGCCGATCTTTCCCGGCATTACGGATGTGATAGAGATCATCGAGCGGGCCAGGCACCAGTGCAACCTCGTATGGCTGGAGAATCTGAATCTCCGTGGGGATTACAGGAAACGGATTCTTGACTGGGTGCATGAGCATCATCCGGAACTGGATGAACTGTACCATGATATCTATACGAAGAAGAGCCGCACCTATTGGACAGATCTGGACCGGAAAATCAAAGCGTATACAGCGAAGGAAGGAATGCTGTATATCCGGGATGACGACCAGCATCGAGCGCCCTTCGGTGAGCCACCTGTGGTCTGCAACTACTTCTATCATGAGGAAATAACAAAAACGGCGAAGAAGAAACGGGAGGAATGATATATGCTTGAAACAGGAACGAAAGCACCGGACTTTACGCTGGCAGACCAGAACGGAGAATTGCATTCCCTCTCCGATTACAAAGGGCAGAAGGTTGTGCTGTATTTCTATCCGAAAGACATGACTGGCGGCTGTACCAGTCAGGCATGCAATTTCCGAGACCTTTATCCGCAGATTCGGGAGAAAGGAGCCGTTGTTCTCGGTGTGAGCAAAGACAGTGTGGAATCTCATAAGAGATTTGAGGAAGCTCATGGATTGCCATTTACACTGTTATCGGATACGGAGTTGTCCGCCATTTCTGCCTATGATGTTCTGCGTCCCGGCAAGAATGGCAAGCCTGCTAAAAGCCTGATTCGATCCACGTACTTAATCGATGAGGATGGCATCATCATTAAGGCATTTGGCGGAGTTAAGCCGAAAGAGAATGCTGCGCAGATGTTGGAGGAACTGTAAAGAGCATGCGCAAAAAAACATTGCTGCTCATACCCGTGTCTGCGATTGTCGTGCTGTGCATAGCGTTTCTGATTTATACGGGGCAATACTACCACGCAGAGGAATCAGCCTGCACCGCATTGGAATCTGACGAATCTGTCATCGTCACGCAAAAGAAATACGGCTGGTTTTTCGATGGCCCTTCGGAGACTGATGCGCTCATCTTCTATCCTGGGGGCAAGGTGGAGGAAACCGCATACGCCCCGCTGCTTCATCGGCTTGCCGGACAGGGAATGGATATCTGCCTTGTCCGGATGCCGTTTCGTCTGGCAGTGCTTGGCGCAAGCAAAGCAGATCAGGTAATGGCGCAGCATGACTACGAGCATTGGTATATCGGCGGACATTCTCTTGGAGGTGCGATGGCTGCCAGCTATGCAGCAACCCACAGTTTACAATTATCTGGTGTTTTTATGCTTGCGGCATATCCAACAAAGCCGTTGGCTGACAATATGAAAGCATTGATTATCTACGGCTCTGAGGATGGTGTGCTCAATAGGTCAAAACTGGAGGAAGCCATCAGGTATCTTCCAGATAGCGGTGAGGTGTATGTTATTGAAGGCGGGAATCACGCGCAGTTTGGTAATTACGGAATACAATCAGGCGATGGAAATGCTGTTATCTCTCCCAAGGAGCAGCAACAAAGGACTGTTGAATGGATTTTGGAGAATAAATAGACAACTTCCGGTTTTCCATATGCTTTGATTCCGGAAACGGGATTACGGATTGAAGGGATTTTTGCTGTGCGCGGACCAGGAGGTGCGCCTGCTTCATTAAGCGTTGCGCCGGAGAAGAGAGGGACGAATTCCCGGAGACAACTGCAGTAACGAATGGCTGGAACAACGTATCAGAGATGGAGGAGCGACTTATGATCTACAGGAACTTTCAAGGAATCAAGCTGTCCGGACTCGGCTTTGGCGCGATGAGGCTGCCGGTTGTGGGTGGTGATGACAGCCACATCGATAAGGAGCAGACTTTTCAGATGGTCGATGCGGCAATGGCGGCAGGGATCAATTATTATGACACTGCATGGGGATACCACGATGGGAACTCTGAGCGTATCCTTGGGGAAGCTTTGTCGAAATACCCGAGAGAGACCTTTTATCTGGCGGATAAGTTCCCGGGATATGACCTGTCCAATATGCCGAAGGTGAAAGAGATCTTTGAAGAACAGTTGGAAAAGACGGGGGCAGGATACTTTGACTTCTACCTGTTTCATAATGTCTGCGAAATGAATATCAATGAATATCTGGATCCGAAATATGGGATCCTGGATTTTCTGCTTGAGCAGAAAAAGAACGGATATATCCGTCATCTGGGATTCTCATGTCATGGGGAGATGAACGTACTGACACGTTTCCTGGAAGCGTATGGGAAACATATGGAATTCTGCCAGATCCAGCTGAATTATCTGGACTGGGAGTTTCAGCACGGGAAGGAGAAAGTCGCGCTGCTGAACGAATGGAAGATTCCGGTATGGGTCATGGAACCGCTCCGGGGAGGCAAACTGGCGAAATTGAACGGATCCATGGAGCAGGAGCTGAAGGCGCTGCGTCCGGACGAAGAGATACCGGCGTGGGCGTTCCGCTTCCTGCAGTCGGTACCGGGGGTGACCATGATCCTTTCCGGTATGTCCGATCTGCTGCAGCTTAGGTCAAACCTGCATACTTTTGAAACAGATCGTCCTTTGAATGATGAGGAGATGGCCGGTCTCATGAAGGTGTCCGGAGAGCTGCAGTCACAGAAATCAATTCCCTGTACGGCCTGCCATTATTGTGTCAGTCACTGCCCGCAGGGGCTTGATATTCCACGCCTGATTGCCTTGTATAATGAACACCTGCTGACAGTGGGAGATGGTGGTATGGCATTTATTGCACCGATGGCGCTGATGGCGATCCCGGAAGAAAAACGTCCTGCTTCCTGTCTGCATTGTCAGAGCTGTGAGCAGGTCTGTCCGCAGCAGATCCAAATCTCTGATTTCATGTCGGACTTCGTTTCGAAGATTGGCTGAGATGAAAAACCAGCTGCGATAGGAGGAGTCAATGAGTATCTGGATTGTTTTTACTGTCAGCCTGGCTGCAGCGCTTGTTGGATTTCGTAATTATATCTGGTTTTTCTCTGTCGGGTATGGCCTGGCTATCGCGGCGATTGGTGCAGCGCTTATGATCGGTTTCCGCGGAAGTATCAGTCTGCCGGAATTACTGGTCTGTATCCTGCTCATCGTGTATGGCCTGCGCCTGGCAGGCTATCTCCTGATCCGTGAAATCAGGAGTTCAGCTTATAAAAAAATACTGAATCCTGAAATTGAGAGAAGCAAAAGGATGCCTGTCGGAGCAAAGATGGCGCTTTGGCTGGTTTGCGGCCTGCTTTATGTTCTTATGACAAGCCCTGCCTATTTCCGTCTGCATAATGGTACGCCTGCTGACATCATGCTGTGGATCGGTTTCGGGGTTATGGTCTGTGGCGTTATTCTTGAAGTAATTGCGGATCTTCAGAAGACTGCCGCCAAAAAGAAAAACAGCCGCCGTTTTGTTGACACGGGGCTGTACCGGATTGTGCGCTGTCCGAATTATCTTGGGGAACTCCTGCTCTGGACAGGCATGCTTCTTACAGGCACTACGGCTGTCAAAGGGGTACTGCAGTGGGTGACTGCCCTGCTTGGATATGTGCTGATTGTCTGGGTCATGTTCAGCGGTGCCAGAAGACTTGAGATCCGGCAGGATAAGAACTATGGGAATGATCCTGACTATCAGAAATATGTGCGTACTGTGCCGATTATTCTTCCGTTCATACCGCTTTATAGTGTGAAAAAGTATAAATTCCTTGTGGCGTGAAGGAGAAGGCTTTCTTTCTGCCAGTCCTGGAGGCAGAAATATGAGTGGACAGATTGGTGGAATGCTGGATACTTTATTTTATGGATTTGATACAGCTGTATATTCGTTTTTTTGGAAGTTCCAGAATCCGGTGACCATTGGAATAGCTGATCTGTGTCAGCACATGGGAAATACCGCTGCATTCATCCTTTATTTACTGGTTTCATTATTCCTTTGTTTTCCGAAGAAAACAAGAAAATACGGAGTGGCAATGGTGGTTGCCTTTTTCGTGTCACTTCTGCTGGTGAATGTTCTGCTCAAGCCGGGTACAGCAAGGCTGAGGCCCTATATCACGCTGAAGGACACTCCGTTTTGGGAGACTTATCATACGCATTGGGTTAACGCCGGCGCACATATTGAGAGCAGTCTGTCCTTTCCGTCCGGTCATACATCTTTGAATTTCGCAGTTTTCACCGCTCTTGGTGCTGTTCTGACCGAGGTCAGGAAAAAGCGGGCATGGCTTCTTCTTCTGCTTATACCGGTCGTTGTAGGAAGCACAAGGATCATCCGATGCGTGCATTATCCCAGTGATGTCCTGGTAGGAATGATAATCGGTATTGCGGCCGGACTGACCGGCTATCTTGTGACACGGCACTTTTTCCTGATAAAGGGAGAAAAGGCTTGATGACTGGACGCAGAACAAAGCAATACAGATAAAACTGAAAACAGAAAATCGTTTCGGATGCCTCTTGAAATTGCAGGAGAACCGTATTACAATGCATCTGGCTTTGTAAAACATATTTAGTTTCTTCGGACTTTATAAGGAGGTAAGCGGAGCATGTTAATGAATATGAAGGACATCCTGGCGGTTGCAAAAGAGCATAAGTTTGCGATTCCGGCGTTCAATGTCAGCAGCTGGGCGATGTTCATCGGTATTATGGATCTGGTTGAGGAGACGGATTCTCCTGTGATTCTTGAGATTCATCCGGACGAGCTGAGCTACACCGGCCCGGATTTTGTGGCAGGTATTCGTGAGAGAGCTCTGAAATCTCCGGTTCCGGTATGCATTCACCTGGATCACTGCAGCGATTTCGGTAAGATCATCTACGCGATCCAGAATGGATTTACCTCTGTTATGTTTGACGGCGCACACCTTCCGTTCGAAGAGAACATCGCCGGTGCGAAGAAGGTTGTCGAGGCAGCGCATCCGTGCAACGTTTCTGTCGAGGCGGAGCTTGGCACCATCGGTACCACCAATCCGGACGAGATGGAAGGCGGAGCGGCGAAGATTATCTACACCGATCCGGACGACGCTGCGAAGTTTGTCGAGGCGAGCGGCGTGGATACGCTGGCGGTCGCAATCGGCACCTGCCACGGTCTGTACCCGGCTGGCATGAAGCCGGAGCTGAAGCTTGACATCCTGAAGGCAATCGAAGCAAAGGTGGACGTACCGCTTGTCCTGCACGGCGGCTCCAACAACCCGGACAAGGAGATCGGCGAATCCGTGACGCTTGGCATCTGCAAGATCAACATCTCCTCCGACATCAAGGTTGCGTACTTCGAGAAGATGCGTGAAGTCCTTCAGAACAAGGGCCTGAGAGAACCGATGGAGATCTGCCCGCCCTGCATCGAGGCAATGAAGGTTGTCGCGAAGCACAAGCTGGATCTGTTCCAGACGACTGGAAAGGCTCCGCTGTACAGATAAAAAATCATCAGAAATGAAACACAGCCCCCGTTTTCGGTTGAACCGGAAATGGGGGCTGCTGCTATTCTGGTGAGGTGACTGCCGCCTCTGCAGACAGAAGGCAGCAGACATGTATGCCGGGTTCCTGCCGCGCCGGGGCGATATGGAGGATAATCACACAGATACACGAAGCAGTTTTTTATGGGTGCAGCGGAACCTGCACCCAAACGACCGGCCGGATGGCGCCGCCGGGTTTGTTCACCGGCTTCTGGTCTTTCAGGACAGAGCCATCCATGTCAACGATCGGAGCAGTGACGGAGCTTTGCCCTTCTTCCTGCTTCAGCCACCACCAGGAATAGCAGTACTGCTGATCAAACCAGACGTCGTAATGGCTCAGCCGGTCGGCATTGACGCCCTGCCGGACAGCGGACTGCGTCGAAGCGCAGACGCGTTCTTTCTTTGCGGGGAATGCGTCTTCCAGCTCATGTATGCTCAGCAAGGTGATCAGATCCTGGCCGGTGCCGGAATCCGCCGGAACAAGGATCTCTTTCTCCTGTCTGCTGAACATATCCAGGAATTCATCGCTGTTCAGCCGCCTGCGCAGATCACAGTCTTCCCAGGTTACGGCTTCGTGCTTCTTATGATAGGCGCCCGGGGCAATTCCAAACATTGACAGCAGGCAGAGCCTGTCCGCGTCTTTTTGGATCACGGTCCACGCAAGCTGTTCCGTACCGGCCTTCGACGGGTCGGTTTCATAGCGGCCGAACAGGACGCTGTCTCCGACAGAGGCAGTCTTGAGGACTTCATATTCTGCCTGGAATTCCGCGTTTGATTTCACATTTCGAAAGACCGGAATCAGGACAAGTACAGCCGCCGGAACCACCGCGCCTGAGAGGAGAAGGATGCGCTGCTTCCGCATGCGTTTTGCATGTGCTGCCGCTCCGGTTTCTTCCCGCTTCGCGCGCGCGGCGGCCTGGAAGGAAGCGGATACCGAGGCATGCGCGCCGGAAAGGAGTCTCACGACAGCCCGGACCAGACGCCGGACAGGCCAGGAGAGCAGGGCAGTGCAGGCAATGCTGGTGGAAAGGACCACCGCGTAGCGCAGAAAATCATTCATACGGACGGAGCCGAAGATCCAGAAAGCGAAGTAACCATGGATCAGAAACAGCTCTCTGCTGATGGTGCTGACAAAGCGCAGTGCCCGGTTTCCGAGTGTGACGCGCATTGAAAGCAGCAGGATCATCAGGGTAAATGCAATGCAGGCGGCGGACTGCCACAGGAGGGTGTGTCCGGCCAGGGTTGTGAAAAGCCCTGACGGAGAGAGAATGCTGCGGCTCAGCGTGTCGAAAAAGCGTGACAGAGAAAACTCGCTTCCGCCTGCGCCCAGGGTGCCTGACGCAGACATCGCGCTTTCATACAGAGAGGGCATATCCTCATAGTATCCGCCGCGCCTGACGCAGACGATGGAACGCTGCAGAAACAATGCTGTCAGGAGAAAGCTGACCGGCAGAAAGAGAAGCCACAGCCGGTTCAGAAGCCTGGTCAGAGGCTGGCGGAACCGGGCAAACAGCAGGCCGAAGAGAAATGTGATCGTGGAATTATACCACCACTCGCCCCGGAACCAGTGTGACTGGTCTCCCTGCGGATCATGTCCCTGATGGAAGCTGAAGATTATGATACCAAGCACGGCCAGGCAGAGCAGGACCAGGGCTGCATTGCGGTTTTTCACCAGCCGGAAGATCACATAGAAGAACAGGTAGAAGATCGTGATCTCCACGAAGAACCAGCCGTTGGAGTTGACCAGTGTCAGGCCGAAGATGTCACGAAGGGCATCAGCCGGGGTAGTGTGGATGCCGCCCCCGAATGTCTCAAGCAAAACACCGAGCGCGTTGATGATCCAGAATGGGATCAGGACGGTGGGAAGTCTCCTGTACAGAAAGCTGTCCAGATAGCCCGGTTTCTCCTGCAGGCTGGTGATCAGCCCGTATCCGGAGAAGAAGAAAAACAGCGCCGTGAATAATATGCCGATGTCATTGAACAGGGAGATGGGGCCTTTGTCGTATATCCCATAAGCCGTGATCTGCTGGGTGACATGGTGGAGGATGACTCCGATGCACGCGAAGGCCTGGATCATGTGCGTCTGTTCCAGGCTCAGAAAGCCGTCAGAGACCCTGCCGCCTCTGGTCAGGCGGGCATGGAAGCATGTGAAGATCACAAGTGCGGCCGGATAGGCCAGCAGCAGTATATGATTCATACTGTACCTGCTTTCTGCACGGGCTGACACGCGGTATCAGGAACCGGCTCAGAAGCTTTGTTTCATGTACTTCGACGGCGTCATCCCCTTCTGTTTTTTGAAGCATCTCGTAAAGTAACCGACATCGCGGAACCCGCACTGCTCCGCAGCCTCCGGGATCGTGATATCGCGCGCCGCAAGCATTTCACTGGCACACTCGATCCGGTAGTAGTTCAAGTAGGACAGGGGAGACTGTCCGGTGAACGACTTGAACAGCCCGCAGAAATAGTTCGGATTCATACCGGCCAGCGACGCCATGTCCTCCAGCCGGATCTGTTCCACATAGTGTTCCGAGATGTAGTCGAGGACCTTCTTCACACTCTTTCCGGAAGGATTCAGCTTCTCCTTTTCCGCGGGCACCAGCACTTCGCTCCGGATCAGCTCGGAGAAGATCAGATAGAAATACCCCTGCGCGGCCAGCTCATAGCCCGGCGGACGGGAGGTCATGATCTCGGACAGATGCCCCGCGATCGTAGCGATCATGGATCCGGCCGGCCAGACGAACAGCTCCGGAATTTCCTCGCGGCTGATGATTCTCTGCAGAAGCGGCGTGCTGATATGGTTGCTGCCCACCTCGAGGATGGCAGGATCAAACAGGACACATTCGTACCAGCAGTCCTGCGGCGTCCCGCCATGAATGACACCGGACGGGATGATGATGCATTCCCCCGCCGAGATATGGTAGAGATAGCCGTCCAGTGAGAGAGGAAATGTGCCCTTCAGGACACGGACGATCTCGTATTCTTTGTGCCAGTGAAAGGTCATCAGGTACCGGGGCGTCCGCGGATTTTCACCGTACCACGCGACCGGGAACCGGAATGAGCCATGCTTTCTGTTTTCCCTGTAATCCAGATATTTCATAACGTTTTCCGCTTCCGTTCTTCCGCTAGCCGCTGCCGCTCAGTGCCTGTCCGGCAGGCAGACCGGCAGTGCTGCGCACAGAATGTCTTTCCTTCAATGACCTGAAGATTGTCCTGTTTTGAGTTAATATTAGCACTTGTTATGGCCTTTTGGGAGCCTATAATGAAATTAATCTGACGAAGTGGTTTTTTCAGTATAACTGGCAGATTGTCGGAAAAAAGCTGCAATACAGGGATTTCCAGGCGGAAATGTCTCCGGCGGAAGAACCCTTGCAGGCGCTGAAACCGGTAAATCACTGCAGGAAGCAGTTTTATAAAAAGGGAGGAAGATTATGAAAATCGATGCTGCGCTGATTCCAAAAGTAACACTGAACACAGGGGAACAGATCCCATGTATCGGAATGGGAACCTTCGGATCGGACCGTTTTACGCCGGATCAGGTTTCCGCTGCTGTCGCCGGGGCGATCCGGTGCGGCTACAGGATGTTCGACTGCGCGTCCTGCTACCAGAATGAGGATCA
Source organism: uncultured Clostridia bacterium (assembly GCA_946401715.1). GTDB lineage: Bacteria > Bacillota > Clostridia > Lachnospirales > Lachnospiraceae > Porcincola. Next base: position 11,316 of record CAMIVF010000007.1, read on the forward strand.
GATCGGTGAAGTGTTTGCCCAGGCTTTCAAAGAGGGCGTGGTCGAGAGAAAGGATCTCTTCATCATGACCAAGGTCTGGAATGACCAGCACCGGGAAGTCGCGAAGGCGCTGAAGAAGAGCATCAAGGATCTTCAGTGTGACTACGCGGATATGTATTTTATCCACTGGCCGTTCCCGAACTATCACGCACCGGGATGCGACGTGGATTCCCGCAATCCCGATTCCAAGCCGTTCTCCGTTGCAGAATTCATGGATACCTACCGGCAGTGTGAAGCACTGGTCAGAGAAGGCCTGATCCGCAACATCGGTATCTCGAATATGACCATCCCGAAGCTGGAGGCCGTGTATGACAAGTTCGAGATCAAGCCGGCGGCCTGCGAGATGGAGCTTCATCCGTGCTTCCAGCAGCAGGAGCTCTTCGACTGGCTCGTGGCACACGACATTCAGCCGATCGGATTCATGCCGCTCGGATCTCCGCAGAGACCGGAGAGAGATATCGTCGCCACCGACATCGCGGACATGAAGGTGCCTGAGATCGTGGAGATCGCGAAGAAGAGAGGTGTCCATCCGGCGATTATCTGCCTGAAGTGGGCAGTGAGAAGAGGACAGATCCCGATTCCGTTCTCGGTGCATGAGGCAGAGTACACCAGCAATCTCGCCGCGACCGTATCGGATCCGCTGACCGATGAGGAGATGCAGATCATCTCCACCCTCGAGAAGGACAATCGTCTGGTCAAGGGACAGGTCTTCCTGTGGCCGGGCGCGAATGACTGGCATGATCTGTGGGACGAAGACGGAAAGATCGTCGACTGCCCGGACGCGTAAGAAGTAAGAATGGAAGCATCCTGTAGAGACATAAACACAAGAGAAAGGAGCAAGAAAGCATGTTAAAAGGAATTCCGAAGATTCTTTCACCGGAGCTTCTGATGGTTCTGGCTGAGATGGGACACAGCGACCGCCTGGTGATCGGGGATGGAAACTTCCCGGCGGAATCCATGGGAAAGGACGCGATTGTCATCCGTATGGACGGGCACGGCGTGCCGGAGATTCTGGACGCGATCCTTCAGGTATTCCCGCTGGATACCTAGGTGGAGCATCCGGTGAGCCTGATGGAAGTCATGCCCGGAGATCCCGTGGAGACACCGATCTGGGATACATACAAGGAGATCGTCAAAAAGCATGACGAGCGTGGTGAGAAGGCGATCGGGACGATCGAGCGCTTCGCGTTCTACGAGGAGACAAAGAAGTCCTATGCGATCATCGCGACGGGAGAGTCGGCTCTGTACGCGAATATCATGCTGCAGAAGGGTGTTGTAACGGATTGAAGAATCCGCTGAGAGTGAATAGAAGAATCAACTGGAGAGACAGAACAAGAATCACCAAGTGAGAGGAGAAAACATGAGCAAGAACAGATATATCGGTGAGTTTCCGGTGATTGGCATCCGCCCGACGATCGACGGACGGCGCGGTGCTCTGGACGTCAGAGGATCCCTGGAAGAGCAGACCATGAACATGGCGAAGTCGGCAGCGGCGCTGTTCGAGCAGAACCTGAAGTATGTCAACGGTGATCCGGTGAAGGTCGTGATCGCGGATACCACCATCGGCAGAGTTGCGGAAGCTGCAGCCTGCGAGGCAAAGTTCAAGAAGGAAGGCGTCGCGATCACACTGACTGTCACACCATGCTGGTGCTATGGCGCGGAGACGATGGATATGAATCCGCTCACGATCAAGGGTGTGTGGGGATTCAACGGAACAGAGCGTCCCGGTGCGGTCTACCTGGCATCTGTGCTGGCCACCCATGCACAGAAGGGACTTCCCGCGTTCGGCATCTACGGACATGATGTCTGCGAAGCGGACGATACGTCCATCCCGGCGGATGTGAAGGAAAAGCTTCTGCGCTTCGGAAGAGCGGCCATCGCCGCGGCGACCATGCGTGACAAGTCTTATCTGCAGATCGGTTCCGTGACCATGGGAATCGGCGGCTCCATCATCGACTCCACGTTCATCGAGGATTACCTCGGCATGAGAGTGGAATCCATCGACGAAGTCGAACTCATCCGCCGTATGGAAGAGAAGATCTACTGTGAAGAAGACTTCCAGAAGGCCATGGAGTGGACGAAGAAGTACTGCAAGGAAGGCCTGGACAAGAATCCGGACTTCATCCGCAAGAGCCCGGAGCAGAAGGAGAAGGACTGGGAGTTCGTCGTCAAGATGGCGTGCATCATCAAGGATCTGTTCAATGGGAATCCGAACCTGCCCAAGGGCTGTGAGGAAGAGGCGGTCGGCCACAATGCCATCGCCGGCGGTTTCCAGGGACAGCGTCAGTGGACCGACTTCTATCCGAACGGCGACTACGCCGAGGCACTCCTCAATACGTCATTTGACTGGGAAGGCGCAAGAGAGCCGTACATCCTGGCAACGGAGAATGACGTGCTGAACGGACTGGGCATGCTGTTCATGAAGCTTCTGACCAACCGTCCCCAGATGTTCGCGGACGTGAGAACCTGCTGGAACGGCGAATCCGTGAAGCGGGCAACCGGATACGAGCTGGAAGGCAAGGCGAAGGAAGCAGACGGGTTCATTCACCTGATCAATTCCGGCGCATGCTGCCTGGATGCCTGCGGAGAGCTGCGCGATGAAGCGGGCAATCCGGTGATAAAGGAATGGTATGACGTGACCGAGGATGACATCAAGACGGTCATGGATCACACCGAATGGTGCGCGGCGGACAACGGATACTTCCGCGGAGGCGGATATTCGTCCAGATTCCTGACCCGTGCCGAGATGCCGGCGACCATGATCCGCCTGAACCTGGTCAAGGGACTTGGCCCGGTCCTTCAGATTGTGGAAGGCTGGACGGTCGCGCTGCCGGATGAGATCTCCGATATCATCTGGAAGAGAACCGACTATACCTGGCCCTGCACCTGGTTCGCCCCGAGGGTGGACAAGAGCAAGAACGCGTTCAAGTCGGCGTATGACGTCATGAACAACTGGGGCGCGAACCACGGCGCGATCAGCTACGGCCACATCGGCGCGGACCTGATCTCCCTGTGCTCGATCCTTCGGATTCCGGTCTGCATGCACAATGTGCCCGAGGAAGACATCTTCCGTCCGGCGGCATGGAATGCGTTCGGCATGGACAAGGAAGGACAGGATTTCCGTGCCTGCCAGGCATACGGACCGCTGTACAGGACCGTGAGATAATAGGTGAATCTGTTTGAATCGCAAAGCGTAGCAGCCTGCCCGCAGTGTTCTTCCAGGAAGCATTGTTTCGGGAAGAATCAGAACACTTCGGGCGGGCTGCTGTGAGAGGAAGGCATACATGAAGACATACTATGCGGCAGCAGATATCGGAGCCTCGGGCGGCCGTCTGATCCTGGGCGCGCTGGAGGATGGGCAGCTGACGCTGGAAACCATCCACCGCTTCGACAACCGGATGGAGAAGCGCGGCGATGCCCTGTGCTGGGATTATCAGAGGATCGCGGAAAACATCGTGGAAGGCCTGCGGCTGTGCGCGGAGGCCGGCAAGATTCCGGTCAGCCTGGGTGTCGATACCTGGGGCGTGGACTATGTCCTCCTGGATGAAGCCGGAAACCCGGTGGGAGAGTGCTACGGGTACCGGGATCACAGGACCGACGGCATGGACCGCGTGGTCGAGAAGATCATTGCTCCGGAGGAACTGTACCACAGGACGGGAACGCTCAAGGCGGATTACAACACGATCTACCAGCTGATGTCTGTGCGGGAACGAAACCCCGAGCACCTGGAAGCGGCGCAGTGTATGCTTCTGACGCCGGACTATCTGAACTACCTGCTGACCGGCGTGAAGAAATGGGAGTACACAGAGGCTTCCACGACGCAGCTGCTGGATCCGGAAAAAAAGGACTGGGACTTTGATCTGATCCGTTCTCTGGGCCTTCCGGAGAAACTCTTCGGTCCGATCAGCTTTCCCGGAACCTATGTCGGGAAGCTGGCAGAGCACTGGGCAAAGAAGGCCGGGTATTCCCTGGACGTCTATCTGCCGGGCACCCATGATACGGCCTGCGCGGTGGCAGCCTTGCCGAAGGTGGAGAGTGACAGTATCTACATCAGCTCCGGCACATGGTCTTTGATGGGTGTGCGCCGGGAGAAGCCGGACTGCAGTGAAGAGAGCCGGAAGGCGAATCTGACCAATGAGGGAAGCGCGGACGGAGGAATCTGCTACCACAAGAACATCATGGGTCTGTGGATGATTCAGTCCGTACGGCACGAGTACGGCGACCGGTACAGCTTTGATGAGATCTGCCGCATGGCGGAGGAAAGCAAAGACTTCCCGTCGCTGGTGGACGTGCAGGACAATTGCTTCCTGTCTCCGGACAGCATGTGTGAGAGCATCCGGACATGGTGCGAGGCACATGGCCTGAAAGTACCGCAGACGCTGGGCGAGATAGCTTCGGTGGTCTACCGGAGCCTGGCCGCTTGCTACGCGCAGACGGCGAAGGAGCTGGAGACGCTGAACGGGAAACAGTATCCGGTTGTGCAGGTTGTGGGCGGAGGCTCACAGGCAGAATACCTGAACCAGCTCACGGCCGACGCGCTGGGGAAGACGGTATATGCCGGCCCCACGGAAGCTTCCGCGATCGGCAATATCATCGTGCAGATGTGGGGAAGAGGCGGGATCGGCAGCCTGGACGAAGCCCGGCAGATCGTCGGCGCGTCCTTCCCGGTAAAGGTATTTCAGCCGCGAAGCTGAGCGGGATCAGGAGATCACAATTATGAGAGAGTTACTGCTTGGAATCGATATCGGTACCAGCGCATGCAAGGTGGCTGTATTTGACAAGGATGGCCATGTGGCCGCGTCCGTAACCGAGGATTATCCGGTGTACTATCCGCACACCGGCTGGGCGGAACAGAACCCGGACGACTGGTGGGAAGGCGTATCGAAAGCCATCCGCAGGCTGATGGACAGCCCGGATGTTTCGCCGGAAGAGATTGTCGGCGTCGGCGTGGACGGCCAGAGCTGGTCTGCGGTGGCGGTGGACAAGGAAGGTAAGGTCTTGTGTCCCACCCCGATCTGGATGGATACACGTTCCAATGACATTTGCCAGGAAATGACAGCGAAGATCGGCGCGGAGCAGATCTTCGCGGTTGACGGCAATCCGCTGCAGCCGATGTATACCACCCCGAAGGTCCTCTGGTATGAAAGAACCATGCCGGAGCTGTACGGCAGGATCGATAAGATTCTCCAGTGCAACGGCTTCATCGTCTACCGGCTGACCGGCGCGGTGACGCAGGATCTTTCACAGGGCTATGGCTGGCACTGCTTTGACATGCGCAGGGGCTGCTGGAATCTGGAGATGGCCGCGGAACTGGGCATACCGGAACGCTTCCTGCCGGAGATCACGGCGTGTGACGCGGTTGTCGGACACGTGACGGCACAGGCTGCCGCACAGTGCGGCCTTCTGGAAGGAACTCCTGTTGTGGCGGGCGGGCTGGACGCCTGCTGCGGTACTCTGGGCGTCGGCGTGTCTGAGCCGGGAGAGACCCAGGAACAGGGCGGTCAGGCCGGCGGCATGAGCATCTGCATGGATCAGTACCATGCAGATCCCAGACTGATTCTGGGATACCATGTCGTGCCGGGAAGGTGGCTGCTTCAGGGCGGAACGACCGGCGGTGGCGGCGCGATGCGCTGGTTTGAGAGTGAGTTCGGCGGGGAGGAACGCCTTATGAAGGAGCAGCTTGGCATGAGCTCGCTCGACCAGATGAACCAGGCTGCGGCGAAGGTTCCCGCAGGGAGCGAAGGCCTGGTGTTCCTGCCCTACATGTCCGGAGAGCGGACGCCGATCTGGGACGCGGAAGCGAAGGGTGTTTTCTACGGGATTGACTTCACGAAGAAGAAAGGACACTTTGTCCGCGCGCTGATGGAGGGCGTTGCCTACGCGCTCCGCCACAATCTGGAGGTCGCCGGGAATGCCGGGGCTGAAGTACAGGTCCTGAAGGCAATGGGCGGATCCGCGAATTCCCTGCTCTGGACGCAGATCAAGGCAGACATCACAGGAAAGAAGATCGAGGTACCTTCCTCTGATACCGCCACCACCTGGGGCGCGTGCATGCTGGCCGGCGTGGGCGTCGGACTGTTCCCCTCCTACAAAGAGGTGATCGGCCGTACCATCGCGACACGGCGGATACATGAACCCGGGACAGCGGATCAGGAAGCATATGAGAAAGGGTATCAGACTTACCGGGCGCTGTATGAGGACCTGAAGGATCTGATGCATCAAAAATAACAGGCCAGAAAAAAGCCAGACGCGTCCGGCGCGGACGCGGGATACGGCTCCATGCGTGAAGGAGCCGGCTGGGACGGATATGTGAAGGAGGCAGATACAATCATGAAAGCCGGAGTTGTGCACGCGAAAAATGATATTCGTTATGAAGAGATCGAGACGCCGAAGGCCGGGCCCGGCAGGGTTCTGATCAAGGTCAAGTATACAGGCATCTGCGGTTCTGACGTACCGCGGGTAAATGCAGATGCCTGCCATTATTTCCCCAATGTGCTTGGCCATGAGTTTTCCGGAACCGTTGTCGAGATCGGGGAGGGCGTGACACGCCTGAAACCGGGCGACCGTGTGGCCGGGATCCCGCTGGTTCCCTGCCTGAAGTGCTATGACTGCCAGAGGGGGGATTATTCCCTGTGCAAGCATTACAGCTTCATCGGTTCGCGCGAATTCGGCAGCTTCGCGGAATATGTCAGTGTGCCGGAGCTGAACGCGGTTCCCTTCGCCGACAATGTCAGCTTCGAGCAAGGCGCATTTTTCGAGCCCGCGACAGTAGCACTGCACGGACTGCTGCGCCTGAACTATCAGGGCGGCGGATGCGTGGCAGTGCTCGGCGGCGGGACGATCGGTATGATGACGCTGCAGTGGGCGAAGATCTTCGGCGCGAAGAAGGTTGTGGTTTTTGACATTGTCGATGAACGCTTGGAGCTTGGCAAGCGGCTCGGTGCAGATGCCGGAATCAATACGCTGGAAGAGGGATTCATGGACAAGGCGATGGAGCTGACAGACGGCAGGGGCTTCGACTATGTCTATGAAACAGCGGGCAACACGATCACGATGAAGATGGCGTTCCGCCTGGCGGCGAACAAGGCAGGCGTGTGCTTTATCGGCACCCCGACGAAGGAGCTTTCCTTCACCGTGGACGAGTGGGAGTGCATGAACCGCAAGGAGTTCACCCTGACGGGATCCTGGATGTCCTATTCGGCTCCGTTCCCCGGAAAGGAGTGGGAGCTGACGTCCTACTACTTCAGTACCGGACAGCTGAAATTCGATGAATCGTTTATCTACCGCAAGGTACCGCTGTCACAGATCGCGGAAGCCTTCGAGTGGTACAAGACACCGGGAACGGTCAAGGGAAAGATTCTGATCGACAGCGAAGCATAACAGACAAGAGGAAGACATGATCACGACAGTCACTTTGAATGCGTCCATCGACAAAGCCTATGTGATGGAGCGGGCGATTGAGAACGGCACGGTCATGCGCGTGAAGGAGGTGCGGAATACCGCCGGAGGCAAGGGCCTCAATGTGGCAAAGGTCGCACGGATCTGCGGCGCCGACGTGCAGGCGACAGGATTTGCCGGCGGGTTCAACGGACAGTACCTCGAGGACCTTGCAAGGCGCAGCGATGTGGAAACGCGGTTTTTCCATGTAGAGGGAGAGACCCGCAGCTGCATTAACATTCTGGATCCGAAGTACGGATCCACGGAGTATCTGGAGCCGGGATTTGACGTGAAAGCAGAGGACGTGGACCGGTTCCTGGAGACGTTTCCTTCCATCATTGAAGGAAGCTCGGTAGTAACGATGTCAGGGTCCGCGCCGCGGGGTGTTCCTGAGGATATCTACAAGAAACTGACTGGTATCATGAAGCAGGCCGGGATCAAGGTGATTCTGGACACCAGCGGCAGCTATCTGTCGGAAAGCCTGAGCGGCTGTCCGGATATGATCAAGCCGAATGAGGACGAGATCGAGGCCCTCCTGGGAATCCGGGTAAACGGCTATGAGGATGTGCTGCGGTCCGCGCAGGAGCTGCATGATACGTATCAGATTCCCTGGGTTGTGATTTCCCTCGGCGCCGATGGTGCCGTGCTGGCCTGCGAGGAAGGAATCTTCCACGGGAAGCCGCCGGTCCTGACGCCGGTGAACACCGTCGGCTGCGGCGACTCCATGACAGGGGCCTTTGCCGTGGCAATGGAGCGGAAGATGAAACCGGAGGAAGCGCTCGGCTACGCCGTCGCGGTGTCGGCAGCATCGGCCATGTCACCGCTCACCGGGCATTTTGACCCGGCGGTGTATGAGAAGATAGCAGGAGACGTTGTGGTGGAGGTTTGCGGATAAAGGCGCTGCACTACAGGAAACAGACTTGTTCAGGAGGACAAAACAATGCTTGTCACATCAAAAGAATTACTGCTTGACGCACAGAAGAGAGGATACGCCGTAGGCGCATTTAACGTGGAAAACATGGAAATGGTCATGGCGGTACTGGCTGCGGCAGAAGAGACCGGCTCCCCTGTCATCATGCAGACAACCCCCGGGACGTTAAAGTATGCGGGACTTGATTTCTACTTTGCGAATATCCGCGCGGCCGCGGAGCGGACGAAGATTCCGGTGGTCTGCCATCTGGACCACGGCAACAGCTTCGATCTGGCATGCGCAGCCTTCCGTGCCGGATATACATCGATTATGATCGATGGATCGAAGAAGCCGTTCGAGGACAACATCGCGCTGACAAAATCGGTCACCGATGTCTGCCACGCGGGCAATGTGCCGGTGGAGGGCGAACTCGGCAAGGTAGGCGGCAAGGAAGATGACCTGGACAACGGAGAGGGTGAGAATCCGTACACGGATCCGGACCAGGCGAAGGAATTCGTCGCGCGCACGCAGGTCGATTCCCTTGCGGTGGGCGTAGGAACCTCCCACGGTGTCTATAAAGGAGTCCCGAAGGTGAATGTGGATGTCCTGTCAGCGATCCGCGAGGTTGTCCCGATCCCGCTTGTCCTGCACGGAACTTCAGGCGTTCCGGATGAGCAGGTCAGAGACTGTGTGAGCAGGGGAATCTGCAAGGTGAACTACGCGACGGATCTGCGCATTGCGTTCATGAATGGTGTGAAGGCGCATATGGCAAGCCACCCCGAAGACTACGATCCGAAGAAGTACGGAGTCCCCGGGATGGAGGAAGTGAAGAAGTACGTCATGCAGAAGATGGAAGTGGTCGGAAGCGTCGGCCGTGCCTGAGTGAGACTGACGGCGGCAGACCTGTATTCTGCCGCCGCGGCGGTGGTTTTCACGTGTCCTGAAGAGAATCTCTGTCTGCAGGCCGGATGCAGCCCAAATTCGGTAAAACGCCGAAAACAACTGTTGACAAAACGTTTCGCCAGCGTCATAATGTACATAGAGCGAAACGTTTCACCCATGAAATCGTTGGATGAATTTGTCATATAGCGGAGGCATCGGTGTGGCTGCAACAATACGTGACATCAAGAATATGACAGGTCTGTCGCTTGCGACAATCTCGAAGTACCTGAACGGGGGAAACCTCCTTCCGGAAAACAGAGAGAAGATCGAGGAAGCGATCAGAACGCTTCATTATGAAGTGAATGAGATGGCGCGCGGACTCGTGACCAGCCAGAGCAAGACAATCGGTGTCGTCGTATTTGATATTTCCAATGTTTTTACCGGTACGGTTCTTCAGTACCTTGGTGAGTACCTGAGAGAGGAAGGGTACGCAGCCATGATCTGCGATTCGCAGAACGATCCGGTGCTTGAAGAACAGAACGTCCGCTTCCTCCTGGGAAAGAAAGTGGACGGCATGATCGTCATGCCGGTCGCCCAGGACCCGGGTTTTCTGGAGCCGGTTCTGCGGAATCATATTCCGGTGGTTCTGATGGACCGTCCGCTGAAGGATTCCAGACTGGACTGTGTGAAGGTCAATAACCGGGAGGCAGCCTACGATGCTGTGAAGCTGCTGGCGGATTACGGACATCGGCGGATCGCGCTGATCAGCGCGGACACAGTGATTACCGGACAGGAGCGGCTGGAGGGCTGCCTGCAGCTTCTGAAGGACCGGAAGATCCGGGTTCCGCGCAGCTACATGAAGGTGGGAGACCACAGCATCGGGCATGGGTACCGGAGCATGCAGGAACTGCTGAAGCTGAAGGAACGGCCGACAGCGGTTTTCCTGGGAAACTTTGAGATCATTCTCGGCGCGGTGATGGCTTTGAATGAATCCCCGTACCAGTGTCCTGAGGATCTGTCCCTGATCGGATTCGACGACCTGATTATCTCCAACCTGTCAAAGCCGAAGCTTGTCCTGGCTGTCCAGCCGCTTCGGAAGATGGCGGAGGAAGCGGTCAGACTGCTTCTGAAGCGGATCGATCAGAACCGGAACGGGACGGATAAAGAAGACGGACAGTATGAACACGAGATACTGGTTCTGCCGGCAAAGATTGCTGAGGGGAAGTCAATTGCCCGCTGCGGGTGAAGGAGACGAATGGATGAAACTGACAGGACTGAATCACATCACGATCAATGTAAAAAACCTGGAAGAATCCAAAGCCTTCTATGAGGAGGTTTTCGGCCTGGAGCAGTGTGGGTTTACCGACATGGGGGATCACACGCTGACATATTACCAGCTGCCGCAGGGCGTTCTGCTGGAACTGATTGACTATGAGAACAAGGAGGAAGCAGCCGCGCACCGTGAGACGGATACGGGAATCTACCGTCACCTGTGCCTGGAAGCGGACTCCCTGGAAGAGCTGGATCAGCGCTGCCGGGAGAAGGGCGTGAGTGTCCGGGCGGCGCCGGCTTATGTAGAGAAGCTCGGAAGGCACAATATGCTGCTGGTTGATCCGAGCGGCGTCGAGATCGAGGTGTTTCTCGCTGAGAAGTGAGCCGGGGCAGGAGGTGGTACCGATGGTTCCGATCAGCCCGGCATGGCGGGATTATTATACAGAGCTTGAGCCGGAGCGGCGTGCGGAGATGCTTCAGAGAAACCTCCGGGAAGAAGCGGAAGACGGGGCGAATGCATATCGCAAGAGACTGTTTTCCCTTCGTTACATGGAGGAGGGAAAGAAAGAGCCGTCTGTGGACCGCTGGCTGTGGGCATGCGTGAATTTCATCCAGGTTTACAGCTCGTCCCGGTTTTTCCGGCGGGGCGGAAAGAAAGAGGTAAGCCAGTTCCTGAAAGAGAGCGGGTACCTGGAGGCAGCCTCTTACGGCGAGGCGGGCGAAGCGGCGCTGTACTGGGAGATCCGGAATACGGCAAAGCGGTATTTTAAGACCTGTATGGGATCAGAATACAGAAGATCGCTCTTCGGACTGCTCAGTCCCAACGGGGCGGATCAGAAAAAACAGATGTGCAAGGATGTGTGGAGGATGACGCTGGGTCTGGAGAAGCGGTTCGAGCTGTCCGATGAACTGAAGCTCTGGACGAAGGCAGTGCACGATGAGTATGTTCTCACAGATCCGCGCGCGTCAGAGCAACTGCAGGAAATGTCCCGGTCTATGGAACGCGGATGAAGTGATTTTCAGCCCGGTTCAAAGGCCGGAGCAGACAGGAGGGAGAAATCGTTGGAAAATATCAAGCAGAACCCAGTTGTAAAGAAATTGGGATTTAACCGGATCATACTGTTCTGCATCCTGCTGCTGATGTACGGGGTGTTCTCGGTGATCATCCCAGGATTCGCCAGCATGGACAGAATCATGAGCATTCTGAACTATACCTATTTCCTTGGCTTTCTTGCGCTCGGTGTGACTTTTGTCATCGCGACAGGCGGAATCGACTTCTCGATCGGTCCCGTGATGTTCTGCTGCGCGCTGATGGCAGGCTACACGCTGAACACCCATGGAGCGCCGGTCATTGTTTCCCTGATCATGAGCATCGTGATCGGCTTCTGCTTCGGCTGCTTCAATGGATACCTTGTGGCATTTGTCGGGGTCCCGCCCTTCATTGTTTCCATGGCGACCATGAACATCGCCAAGGGTCTGGGCTCGGTCTTCACGAAGACACAGTCGGTCAGCTGGCCGCAGGGCAATGACCCGTCCGGCAAGGGCTGGTTCCGGAATCTGGTCAAGGTTGGCGATTTCCCGATCGGCCTCCTCATCTTCGCGGTCGCGGTCGTGATCCTGTACATCGTGATGAACAACACGAAGGCTGGCCGGTACATTCTCTGCCTCGGAAGCAACAAGGAGGCGGTCCGCCTGTCCGGCGTCAATGTGCGCAAGTGGCAGATGCTGGCATATGTCATCTGCGGCGCGCTGGTCGGCATCGCGGCAATCTTCTTTGTCGGGGCGTATACGACGGTTCAGCCGGGCCTGGGCGATACCTACAACAATGAGGCGATCGCTTCCTGCGTCATGGGAGGAACCTCCATGGCAGGCGGACTGGCATCGATCGGCGGAACGGTGATCGGAGTCCTGGTCATTTCCCTTCTGCAGGAAGGCATCATGGCACTTCGTATGACCAAGGAAGTACAGATGATCATCACCGGTATCATAGTCATCGTGTTTGTCTACGCGGACGTTTCAGCAAGACGCCGCAGGAACTGACGAAAGGAGAAGGAAAAGATGGGTGAAGTGATTCTTACAATGAAAAACATCGACAAGTCCTTCCCTGGAGTCCACGCGCTGGATCATGTCGATTTCGAGCTGAAAAGAGGAGAAGTTCACGCGCTGATGGGCGAGAACGGAGCCGGAAAGTCAACCCTGATGAAAGTGCTTACCGGAATCTACACAAAGGACTCCGGAACGATCACCTACGAGGGACGTGAGGTAGAGTTCCACAATACCCACGACGCGCAGGCAGCCGGTATCGTCATCGTGCACCAGGAGCTGAACATGGTCGGCGACCTGACTGTCGCGCAGAACATTTTCATCGGAAGAGAATTCAAGAAGGGCTTCATGATCGATGACCGGAAGATGATCCAGGAATCGAAGAAGCTGTTCGACGAGCTGCACATCAATATCGACCCGAAGGCCAAGATGAGCGATCTGACGGTCGGAAAGCAGCAGATGTGCGAGATCGCGAAGGCCATCTCCCACCAGGCGAAGGTCATCATCTTTGATGAGCCGTCCGCCGCGCTGACGGAGAAGGAGATCGAGGATCTGTTCGCGATTATCCGCGATCTGCGCAAACAGAACCTGGGCATCATCTACATCTCTCACAGAATGGACGAGATCAAGGTCATCACGGACCGTGTGACGGTCATGCGTGACGGTGCCTATGTCGGCACACTGATCACGGACGAGTGCACGAAGGAAGACATCATCAACATGATGGTCGGCCGTGTGATCTATGAAGATCCGAAGACGCACAGCATGGTACCGGCAGACGCACCGGTGGTGCTGAAGGTGGAGCACCTGAATGCAGGAAAGATGGTGCAGGACGTCAGCTTCGAGCTGCGCAAGGGCGAGATCCTCGGCTTCTCCGGCCTGATGGGCGCCGGGCGGACCGAGACGGCAAGAGCCCTGTTCGGCGCGGATCCGAAGACAGGCGGCGACATCTACATCAATGGAAAGAAGGTCACGATCAACTCTCCGGAGGACGCCGTGAAGAACGGAATCGGCTATCTTTCCGAGGACCGTAAGCGTTTCGGCATCGTGGTCCAGAAGACGATCACGGAGAATTCCACGCTGGCCACGCTGCCAAAGTATATGTCCGGACTGTTCATCAACAAAAGCGCAGAGAAAGAGGTAACGGAGCGGTACATCAAAGAGCTGGATACCAAGACACCCAGCGCGGACCAGCTGGTTGTCAACCTTTCCGGCGGAAACCAGCAGAAGGTCGTTATCGCGAAGTGGCTGGTCAGAAACTGCGATATCCTGATCTTTGACGAGCCCACCAGAGGAATCGATGTCGGCGCGAAGAACGAGATCTACAAGCTGATGAACCGGCTTGCCGCGGAAGGCAAATCCATCATCATGATCTCTTCCGAGATGACGGAGATCCTTCGTATGAGCGATCGCATCATTGTCATGTGCGAAGGGAAGAAGACGGGTGAGATCTCGATTGAAGAAGCGACACAGGAAGCGATCATGGATAAGGCAACCCGCGACATCAAGTAAGGAGAGAGATAGAAGATGACGAAGAAGAAATCAATCTTTACGCAGGAAGTGATTGTTGGAATCGTTCTGGTTGCCCTTTATTTCATATTCCGCACGATCAGTTCAGACTTCGGAAAGTACACGACCTTCCTGAGCATGATGGATATTTCCTACTATTACGCCCTGATGGCGATCGGTGTCGCGTTTCCGCTGATTACCGGCGGCGTGGATCTGTCCATCGGAACAGGCATGATCTGCTACGCGCTTGCGGGCGGCTGCCTGATCCGTTTCTACAATGTGCCGACCGGTCTGGCGATGCTGGTATCCATCCTGTTCGGATTGGGAATCGGCCTTGCCAACGGAGTGCTGATCTCTGTCATGGGACTTCCGCCGTTCCTGGCGACGCTGTGTACCTGTATGATTACGCGCGGACTTGGCTCGGTTGTGACCGGTTCCTTCGCGATTCCGTGGCCGACGGCCAAGCAGGACAACGGCTGGTTCCATTCGATCTTTAAGATAACGCTGGCAGACAAAACCAAGCTTCCCCTGGGCCTTGTGTGGATCATCCTGCTGATGCTGATCATGCAGTTTGTGCTGGCGCACACCCGGTTCGGCCGTTATACGATCGCGATCGGGTCCAACAAAGAAGCGGCGATTCTGTCAGGTATCAATGTGAAGTTCTACCACATCATGGTTTATGCAGTCAGCGGACTGTTCGCCGGACTGGCGTCCATCGCGTACGCCGCTGTCATCAAGACGGTGCAGCCGGGCACGGGCGCCGGCATGGAACTGGATGCCATAGGAGGCGCGATCGTAGGCGGTGTGTCCGCCTCCGGCGGCTATGGAACCATATACGGAACCGTAATTGGCGCGTATGTCATCCTGTTCCTGAAACAGGGCCTTCCCTATATCGGATTCAATGCGAACATGCAGCAGATCATAACAGGCTTCGTCC
Source organism: uncultured Clostridia bacterium (assembly GCA_946401715.1). Classification (GTDB taxonomy): domain Bacteria; phylum Bacillota; class Clostridia; order Lachnospirales; family Lachnospiraceae; genus Porcincola. The sequence goes on from CAMIVF010000007.1 coordinate 26,345, forward strand.
TGATCGGCGCGGTCACGATCGATATCATCAAGAGGAAGGTTATTAAGTAAAGGGTAATGATTGCAGATCGGCAACACAGCCGGATCTGTATCAATAGATTCATTCAACCAACAAAAGGAGGAAAAGAGAATGAAGAAGAAAATGCTGGCAGTTATGATGAGCGCTGTGCTGGTTGGAAGCCTGATGGCAGTTCCGGCATTCGCGGCGGAGAACCTTTCCGACACCACGGAAGGTATCGCACAGTTCGATGGTCTGGAAGCAAAAGAAGCGTATGATTTCCAGATCGTTGTCAAGAGCTTCCAGTCCACCTACTGGCAGGCAGCTCTGCAGGGCATGGATCAGGCAGCCGAGGAGCTCGGTGTCACCTATTCCGCACAGGGCCCGGCTTCTGAGTCTGATATCGCTGACCAGGTGAACATGCTCAACAGTGCCATCAACGGCGCTCCGGCTGGTGTCGGCCTTGCTGCATGTGATACCTCTTCCGTACTGGAATCCCTTCAGGATGCGGCTGACGCCGGTGTTCCGATCGTTGCGTTCGATACCGGTATCGCGGATGCGCCGGAAGGATCGGTTGTCTGCACGGTTGTGACCGACAATACCGCAGCCGGCGAAGTTGCTGCTGTTAACCTGTATGAGGCAATTAAGGACCAGCTGGGCAACGGCACTGTCCGTATCGGTGAGATCAACCAGGATAACTATGCACTGAACATCCAGCAGAGAGGCCTTGGCTTCATCAACAAGCTCATCGAGCTTGCTGCAGCTGATGGCTACACCGTAGCGATGGAAGGTAATGAGTTCTATGTTGACGCGGCTGAGGGCGCTGTCGAGGGCGATGCTGACATCATCCTTGAAGTCCGTGTTCCGGCGCAGACCACTGTTGACCTTTGCTCCACCGAGGCTGGAACCATCCTGGATAAGGAAGACACCATCGC
>CAMIVF010000008.1 GCA_946401715.1 uncultured Clostridia bacterium
GAGCGATCCGTACATCATAGTTGGGGGCAAAAGGTACTTTTGACCCCAACATCATTGCATTTATGTAAAGTGAAATTTTGAATAAGAAGGATAAAGTGCCGGATCTGTGGTATCATAGTTCCGGCGCTTTTTATTTCGTACCGGAACAATCAGGCATTTGCCAGGGAGGAAGACCGTGAAGAAAAAACTGACAAGGAAAGTGATCTGGATGTTTGCAATCGGACAGCTGGGCTGGAGTACGCTGTCTGCTATTGTGACAAACTGGGTAATCAGTTTCTATGAGCCGAACCAGGAGATGCTGGACGCAGGCCAGACAGTGTTTCTCCCGCAGGGCCGTGTCATTCTGGGTGTGGTGACAATCCTGGGCGGGATCTATGCGCTGGGAAGGCTGTTTGACGCAGTCACGGATCCCTGGATTGCGAACCTGTCGGATAAGAGCACCAATCCAAAGGGGCGCAGGCTCCCCTTCATGCAGAAGGCGGCCATTCCGCTGACGCTTGCCACGGTTCTGGTTTACTGGACCCCCATCAACGGGACAAGCGCACTCAATGGAGTCTGGGTGATGGTCATGATGCTGCTGTTCTATCTGTTCATGACGGTTTACTGTACGCCGTACAATGCGCTGATCGCGGAGCTGTCGGGCTCGCAGGATGAACTGACGGCGATCTCCACGGCCATTTCCTTTACGTTCATTTTCGGATCGGCGCTGGGCTATGCATGCCCCTTTATCTGGGGCGCGCTGACACCGGCCCTTGGCAGGGTCATGGCAATCCGCGTCACGTTTGTGATCCTTGCCGTGTTTGCACTGATCTGTCTGCTGGTTCCGACTTTTACCATCAATGAGAAGGATTTTGTGGAAAGCAAACCGGCTGAAGGGAATGCATTTTCCGCCCTGACCAAGACCTTCGCGAACAAGGATTTCCGGATCTTCGTCTGCTCTGACATCTGTTACTGGGTTGCGATCACCATGTTCCAGTCCGGACTGACTTTCTTTATTACGTCACTGATGAAGCTTCCGGAGACCATGAATACGGTTCTGTACATCGGCATGACGCTTCTCTCGGTCTGCCTGTACGTCTTTGTCGGGAAACTGACAAAGCGCTTCGCGAAGAAGAGCCTGATCATCTTTGCGTTTGTGGAGTTTTCCGTGGTTTACCTGATCACGGCCCTGTCACAGGGCCAGGCAGGGACAAACAGCGGTATGGTCTATGGGATGGCGGTCATGATTCTGGCGGCTCCGGCGATGGCGATCCTGGGCATTCTTCCGCAGACGGTCGTGGCAGATATCGCGAAGAGCGATGAAGCTGTGACGGGAGAAAACCATGACGGTATGTTCTTTGCGGCAAGAACGTTTGCCATGAAGCTCGGGCAGTCGCTCGCAGCCATTCTGTTCACCTCGCTTGCCACCATCGGAAGAGCGAACGGAACCGGATACCGTATCGCCGCAGCCGCATCAACGGTCCTGTGCCTGTGCGCTGCGCTGCTGATGAAGTTTTACAATGAGAAGAAGGTCATGCATCTGCTGGGCGAAGACCGGTGATGCCTGGTGCGCCGGAAGCCTTTGTGTTTCCCTCAGCACGGCCTGCCTGTTTTGACAGACATCAGGTGATTTGTTATCATCATTCATGTAAATTCCGGAAAGAAAGGAGGAGGCTGTATGGAATCAAATGCTGTGATTGTCATTCCCGCACTGAATCCGCCGACCTCTTTTCCTTCTTATATTGAAGCCCTGAAAGCAGAAGGCTTTTCCCGGATCGTGGTTGTCAATGACGGAAGCCGTACGGACAAGCTTCCCGTGTTCTTCAAGGTGAAGAGAGCCGGCGCGGTCGTCATCGACCATGCGCAGAATATGGGGCAGGGTGCGGCCATGCGGACCGGATTCCAGTATTATATGGATCACTACCAGGGGCAGTCGGACGGCGTCATCACGCTGAACGCGGACCGGCAGCTTCCGGCAGCCGATGCCGCGAAGATTGCTTCCTCCCTGCACAATGAGCAGGCGATGGGTTCTTTCGCGCTGGTGGTCGGAACCAGAAACCTTCTGGGGAAGAATGTGACGGATTATGACTATAACATGGGCGGCGTGATGAAGCTGCTCTATCATATGCTGATGGGCGTACGGCTGAACGATCCGCTGTCAGGCGTATTCGGGATCCCGGATCTGAGAGTGCCGCACTGCCTGGAGGTCGGAGGAGACGGATATGCTTATGTCACCTCTATGACCATGTCCTTTGAGAAGATCGGGTTTCTCCAGGTACCGGTCAGCTATGCGAATTATGAAGACGACGCCGCGCCGGCATTCCGGAAGATCGCGGATACGATCTGGATCCTGTTTACGATTTTCAAGAAGTTCATCTTCTATTCGGTGACTTCCCTGAGCGCTTCGATCCTGGACGTTATCCTGTTCGGTATCTTCACCTCGGTGACGTTCCGGGGCAATCCCATGGCGATTATCTACAGTACAATCTGCGCAAGGTTGATCTCCGCTTCGGTCAACTATCTTCTGACAAAGCACTTTGTGTTTCACTTTAAGTCAGACTCGGCACAGGAGACGACCAGGAGCGCAGGCGCGTTTTTCCTGCTCAGTGCCATGCAGTGTATCTGCTCTGCGCTGGTTGTCAGCGCGACGAAGCTTCTGCTCGGCGGCAATGTGGTAGGGATCAAGGTGCTTGTCGATACGACGCTGTTCTTTGTCAGCTATAAGATCCAGCATAAGTATATTTTCAAGGACGACAAAAAGAAGGAAGAGGTGCAGGTGCCTGTGCAGGAGAAAAAGGCTTCCGGGAAGCCGGAGCAGGTTCTGAATGAGGAAGTGTCCGCAGATGTGTGAGACTTGAATCCGACCGGGGTGTCTTCGCCTTTGCAGGCAGCGGGCAGCCAGACTGCTGAATGAAAGATATGAAAGTGCAGACCGGGCAGGAGGGAATCCTTCTGCCCGGTCGTGTGATTTCGCGCGGTATGGTCCGTGTACACGGACTGTGTCTGTATGATGGAGACTGTGTCAACAGGCTCAGGCTGAACCGTTCTGAACCCCGGCACGGTCTTTTTCCTCGGCGGTATTGATATACTTCTGAAGCGTATCGAAAGCGCCTTTGTAGATGATCTTCAGCAGGCGGTCAAGATGGCGCAGTGCCCGCTGCAGTTCGTCCGGCTGAATCAGGTGGTCTCTCTGGGCGTCCGCCAGTTCGTCGAGGTCAACGACGCGCACACGTCCGTCCGGATAGACGACGACATCTGCGAGCAGATCGGTGAAAATGTAGGTATCCACGCCGTCTTCCAGGGTTCGTTCCGACTGGATGATATCGCAGTACCAGCTGATGAGATGGTCCTCGTGGTCATAGAACTTGCTGACTTTGAAGCCGCGTTCCGGGAAATAGCAGGAATAGCCATGGGAGAGTGTCTTTTTCGGGCGCAGAGTACACCACTTTGTAACGATGACGTCACTGTCTCTGTACAGAAGAATGTCATCTTTCAGATAGACACATTCCGCAGGAATGATGCGTTTTCGGTAGAGCTTCAATCCTTCCATGGGGGAGTCCTCGCAATCACAGGTTATAACAGGATGCAGTCTGCCCCGGCTGTGCGGGGCTGAGGAATCGTACTGTTTGTTTCAGTGTAGCTCAGCCGCATTCATTTGTAAATGAAAAAGGAGGAACGCGGCGTGAAAGGGAACGGGTTATCCGGGCATGCATGGCAGCGGTTTGTCCGGGCAAGCCTTGACGAAATGATGGGAATTGGGTAACATCATAATTCAGATGTCAGGAACAGGATATAGAGTGAATCAGATATAGAACATAGCTTACAGAGGAGAGTACAGCATGGCACAGGAAAAGAAGTTTGTCGAAGAGATCACTTCGATGGAGGAAGACTTCGCCCAGTGGTATACGGACGTGGTCAAGAAGGCAGAGTTGACGGGATATACACAGCTCAAGGGATTCATGGTGATCAAGCCGGCCGGCTACGCGATCTGGGAGAACATCCGGAACGAGCTGGACAGAAGATTCAAGGAAACCGGTGTTGAGAATGTCTATCTGCCGTGCCTGATCCCCGAGGGTCTGCTTCAGAAGGAGAAGGATCATGTCGAGGGCTTTGCGCCGGAGGTTGCATGGGTGACCCATGGCGGCGCGCAGGAGCTGGAGGAGCGCATGTGCGTGAGACCGACTTCGGAAACGCTGTTCTCCGACTTTTACTCCCGTGATGTGCACTCTTACCGTGATCTGCCGAAGGTGTACAATCAGTGGTGCTCGGTGCTGCGCTGGGAAAAGACGACCCGCCCGTTCCTCCGTTCCAGGGAATTTCTGTGGCAGGAGGGGCATACGGTGCATGCAACTGCCGAGGAAGCGCAGGCGCGGACAGAGCAGATGCTGAATGTGTATGCGGACTTTGTGGAGGAGTTCCTTGCGATCCCGGTGGTGCGCGGACAGAAGACCGAGAAGGAGAAGTTTGCGGGAGCGATCGCGACCTATACCATCGAGGCTCTGATGCATGACGGCAAAGCGCTTCAGTGCGGAACCAGCCACAATTTCGGAGATGGCTTTGCAAAAGCGTTTGAGATCCGTTATGTCAGCAAGGAGAATACGCTGGAGTACTGCCACCAGACTTCCTGGGGCATGACAACGCGTATGATCGGCGCCATCATCATGGTGCACGGCGACAACAGCGGCCTGAAGCTTCCGCCGAGAGTCGCGCCGGTCCAGGCGATGGTCATTCCGATCCAGCAGAAGAAGGGCAATGTGCTTGAGAAGGCGCAGGAGCTGAAGGCGGCGCTTGTCAGTGCAGGGATCCGCGCGAAGCTGGATGACACGGACAAGAGTCCGGGATTCAAGTTCTCGGAGCAGGAGATGCGGGGGATCCCGGTTCGTCTTGAGATTGGCCCGAAGGATATCGAGAAAGGGCAGTGTGTGATTGTCCGCAGAGATACGAGGGAGAAGATTGTCGCTCCTCTGTCCGAGACTGCCTCAATGGTGCAGGAGACACTGGAGAAGATCCAGAAGGATATGTTTGAGAACGCGAAGGCGCGTCTTGAGAGCATGACCTATGATGCTGTTTCAAAGGAGGAGTTCGAACAGACTGCCCAGACGAAGCCGGGCCTGATCCGCGCGATGTGGTGCGGCAGCCGGGATTGTGAGGATGAGATCAAGGATGCGCTTGGCGGCGTGACAAGCAGATGCATCCCGTTCCATCAGGAACATCTGGCAGATACCTGTGTATGGTGCGGAAAACCGGCCAGGGCGATGGTTTGCTGGGGCAGGGCATATTAAAGAGCTGCTGCGGAGCAGAGGCTGATTCCTTTCGCCCAAGGAACCGCCGCATGCAGCACGAAAAGATGGAATACCGGCAGCCCCGGTCCGAGTCCGGACCGGGGTTTTGGTGACCCTCCGGCACCTTGCACGGAATGCAAAGGGGCCTCCATGGCACAGCCTTCACGGGAAGCTGTGCCTGACTGACGGTTTGCCGGAGAAATGAGAGAGTATCCGTTATGACAAAAGAAAAAAGATTTCAGCTGCGGCAGTCCTCCATTCTGCTGCTGACGGCGGTGATCTGGGGACTGGCTTTTGTGGCGCAGAGTGTGGGGATGGATTATATCGGCCCGTATACCCTGATCGCGATCCGGTTTTTCCTGGGCGCCGCAGCGCTTCTGCCGCTGGTCTGGTGGCAGAGCAGGAGTGCGGACCAGATCAGAAGAACGCAGGACAACAGGGCAATGGGCGGAGCCATACTGATCCGCGGCGGGATTTGGTGCGGGCTGGCGCTCGGAGCGGCGTCCACGCTGCAGCAGCTTGGAATCGCGCAGACAACGGTGGGCAAGGCCGGTTTCATTACCGCTATGTACATCGTCCTTGTCCCGGTATACGCGTTTTTTCTCGGACGGAAAACGAAGCCATTCCTCTGGCTGTGCGTAGCTATAGCGTGCGTGGGTATCTATTATCTCAGCATGCCGGAGGGAAAGTTTACCCTGGGCAGGGGAGATGCGCTGTGCCTGGCCTGCGCATTTGTCTTCGCGGTGCAGATTACGCTGGTAGATCACTACGCCAATCTTGTGGATGGCGTCCGCCTGGCGGTTCTGCAGTTCCTGACGGCATCTGCAATTGGTTTCGTTCTGATGCTGCTTTTTGAGCATCCGGAACCCGGGGCGATCCGGCAGGCTGCCGGAGCACTTCTCTATCTCGGAATCATGAGCTCAGGGGTAGCGTATACCCTGCAGATTGTCGGACAGAGGGGACTGAATCCAACCATAGCGTCCCTGATCATGAGCCTCGAGTCAGCCATTTCCCTGATCGCAGGATATTTCATTCTTCACCAGACTCTGACGATGCGTGAGCTGTTTGGCTGCGCATTGATGGGCGCTGCAATTGTGATTGCACAGTTTGTATGAGCAGCTGCTTTGCATTTCACCTGAAGTAGTGGTACGATGGGTGCACGGAGGTAGCACGATCATGAAAATGAAGCTTGTTGTCATAGTATTGAATAAAACCGAATGTCTGGAAGAGCTGCTGGAGGAGTTTGCGAAGAGAAGCCTCCAGGGCGCGACGATCCTGGATTCCAGGGGCATGATGCAGGAGCTTTCGGATGAGCCGGAGATGGAGTTCATGTTTTCCCTCAGGCATATGCTGAATCCGCGTCACCGGGAGAACAGGACGATCTTTATGGCAGCTTCCGAGTCCAAGGTACCTGTGATCATTGAAGCGGTTAACAAGGTAACGGGAGGACTGGAGAACGGAGATACGGGAATTCTGTTTACGCTTCCGATAGATTCCCTGATCGGATTCGAGGTGAAGGAGATATGAGTCTGTCGCTGAATGCACTTACGCAGCTGGGTATCATGATTCTCGCCGGGATGTTTATGGGCCGCATGATGAAGCATATCAAGCTGCCGAACGTGACCGGCTATCTGCTGGCAGGACTCCTTCTGGGACCGTATTTTCTTCCTGCGCTGGGGTGCCCTTTTTCCATCCTTTCAGAGAACTTTGTTTCGGGAATCGGCATTGTCTCGGAGGTGGCTCTGGGCTTCATTGCTTTTTCCATCGGAAATGAGTTCAGGATCTCTTATTTCAGAAAGATCGGCGCCGCTCCTTTGATCATCGCGTCAATGGAGTCGCTGTTTGCCGTGGTGGTAGTGGTTGCGGGACTGCTGCTGACCAGGCACGATACCGCATTTTCGCTGGTGCTTGGATCGATTGCGGCAGCAACCGCTCCGGCGGCAACTATTATGGTGATCAACCAGTACAAGGCGAAGGGGCCGGTCACTTCCACGCTCCTTTCGGTCGTCGCGATCGATGACGCGACTGCGCTGATCCTGTTTTCCGCGTCTGTGGCTGCCGCTTCCGCCATGACGGGAAGGGCATCGAATCCAGTACTGCAGGTCCTGATACCGGCAGGCCAGATTCTGCTTGCCCTGGCTGCAGGAGGACTGCTTGGCGCCCTGCTTCTGATTCCCATGCGGTATTTCCACAAGAAGAGCAACCGGCTTGCCCTGATCTGCGGGTTCTTGTTTATCGGAATCGGGCTTGCGGATCTGTTCGGACTGAGCTCTCTGATGCTGTGTATGGCACTTGGCGCGGCAGTGGCGAATCTGAGTCCGGAGGCGGGGAGCATTCTTTCCCTCGCAGAGAGTATTACGCCTCCGGTGTATATCCTGTTTTTTGTCGCGTCCGGAGCAGGGCTGCAGATCAGTGTCCTGAAGACTGCAGGGATGATCGGTGCAGTCTATATCATAGGGCGGAGCATCGGGAAACTCCTCGGTGCCTGGCTGGGGGCACGCATGTCGCATACGCCGGCGGCAGTCGGAAAGTATCTGGGACCCTGCCTGCTTCCGCAGGCCGGCGTTGCCATCGGACTGACGCTGCTTGCAGGGCGGGTTGTGCCTGAGTACGCGCCTACGATCCGTGCGGTTGTTCTGGCCGGAACGCTTGTCTATGAGATAGCGGGACCAGGCATTACGAAGCTGAGCCTTACCAAAGCAGGAGAGATTCAGGCATAATGCAGGACAGGCTGCAGCACAGCAGCCTGCCGTATGGCTTTTTACAGAGTGCACAATTTTCGAATCTTTTTTTGTACAACATTTGCGGTGGATTCGAAAAAATTGGCTATTGCTTTTCTTCTGAAAACGTGTTAGAGTTTTGTTAGATAAAAAGCTGAATATCCTCAAGGGCAAAGCAGTTGAAAAGCTGTGACGCAAAACTAAAGGGCCTTGGAACGAATGTGGAGTGTTCTGTGGCAGCCAGTTACCGGTGATCCATGCGTAAGGATCGTTTTCTCTGATAAGCCACCAAAAAGGCTGACGGAACCAGGCGGTAACTGCGATAGTGCCTGACTCTTTCGTTGAGCGCCTTCAGGTGGTTTTTTATCAGGGTAAGTTTTTTATATATATTTTTTCTCATGTTTCAGCAGTGGGTAAGTGGAGAAAAGCAGTTGTAAGGACAGCAGTTTTGCAACAGTGGAGGAAGTTATGAAGACGAGACTGAAAAAACTACTTCTGTTCACCATACTGTTGGTGACTGTTGGAATGATGTTGGGCGTTTCCAACTCGGCGGTGGCGAAGACCAAAAAGCTGAAGACCAAGACGATCAAAGCCGGCAAGTCTGTCAACCTGAAGGTCAAAGGAAAGGCGAAGTGGAATATTTCGAAGCCGAGCGTTGCGCGGATGACTGTTCTGAACGGAAGCACGGCGAAGGTAACCGGCCTGCAGAAGGGTAAGACAGTGATTACCGCGAAGGTGAAGAAAACGAAGTATAAGGCCACGATCAATGTCAAGGCTTCCCCGAAGAAGGGCGGCAATTCCAGTTCGCATGTTGAGAGCCTGAGCAGCAGCAAGATCAGCGGGAGTCCCGATTCGACGTATTATCTGAACATAGGCGATTCGGTCGTAGGTCATTTTGATGACGGTTTTGCGAACAGTATCGTTTCAAAGACGAATTCCTACCGTTCCAAGAAGAAGAAGGGATCTCTGACCAACGATTCTGTGCTGACAGAAGCAGCCCGTGTCAGGGCGGTGGAATCGGCATGGTTCGAGGAACCGGCGGATCATACCAGACCGAACGGCACGCCGTATTATACGGTCGGCGGCACCAAGTCCAAAAAGTTCAAGGACTCACCGGTGTATGGCGAGAACCTTGCCTGGGGCTTCTCGAATGCGGCTGAAACGCTGGACGGTTGGATCGGCTCTTCAAGCCACCGGGCGAATCTGGAGAGAGATTTTGTCTCCATCGGAGTGGCAGTATTCATGGCCAAGCAGGCTGACGGAGGTTACGTCGCGTACATTGCGCAGGAATTCGGCAGATGATCGTCTGAGCCGAAACAGAAGTGGTAAATATGCTGCAATGCAGCTAGGTGGGTAAGTGGTTATACTTTCAAGAGGGGCGCCGGGTAATACCGGCGCCCCTCACATGCTCATTCCAGGATCGGTGCAATCGATTCAGTCATGAATGATATGCTCCACACCCATATTCAGGATCATTTCCACGTGTTCGTCATCGAGAGAGTAGTAGATGGCTTTCCCGTCGCGGCGTGACTTGACAAGCCGGGAAGCCTTGAGCGTGCTGAGCTGATGCGAGATGGCACTCTGCGTCATATGAAGCTCCCGGGAGATCTCGCTGACACAGCACTCCTGCTGCAGAAGGACATACAGGATCCGGATCCTGGTCCTGTCAGAGAACATCTTGTAAAGATCACTGAGTTTTCCGAACATTTCTTCTGAAAGATTTCCGGACAGCATAAGGCTTCCTCCCCCCGGGGGACCGGTTCTGGTCTCAGGCACATCTGTGGTTTTCAGGCAGATCAAATGATAAACCCGCCAAGTGGAATATGTGCGTTCCGCGCTGCGCGCTTCCGCAATCCTGCCATCATCATATCAAAGCCTGGAAGGGCTGGTCAAGCGTACGCAAAGCATGCTCTCCGTCACATTTTTGATAGAACACAGCCTGACAGGCAGCGTGCTCTGACCGCCCGGAACCGTGCTCCGGCCGCCCGGAATCGTCCCTTGAGCGCAGCATGGCCAAATGATATAATGATGAAAACACATTTGCATGCTTTATCCCATTGAGGGAGACAGGAAAGGAAGCGGAAGATGACACTGACACAGCTTCTGGAAAAGGTGAACTTCGAGCTGCAGCAGGGCAGCACAGACATAGAGATCAGCGCGATCGTGAACGATTCCCGCAAGGTGAAGGCGGGCTGCGTATTTCCCTGTATCAGGGGAAATGCTTTTGACGGGCACAAGTTTGCGGCGGAGGTTGCCGCAAAGGGCGCGGCTGCGATCATCGCGGAGGAAAGGGTCGAAGTGCCGGCCGGGGTGACGGTTGTACTCGTGGATAATACCCGGATTGCGATGGCACGCATGGCTGCGGCCTGGTTCGGATATCCTGCCGAAAAGCTGAAAACGATCGGAATCACCGGGACGAAGGGGAAGACCACGACCACATATATGGTGAAGAGTATGCTGGAGTCGGCGGGGATCAGGACCGGACTGATCGGTACGATCGAGACGCTGATCGGTGATACAAAGATTCCGAGTGCGAATACAACCCCGGAGTCTCTGGTCCTGCAGGAATATCTGGCAAAGATGGTGAAGGCCGGCTGCGGCGCCGTTGTGATGGAGGTCAGTTCCCAGGCGCTGATGATGCACAGGGTTGAGGGGATTGTCTTTGATATCGGTGTCTTCACGAATATCTCCGCGGATCATATCGGCCCCGGAGAGCATTCCTCTTTTGAAGACTATATGGAGTGCAAGAGCCGGCTGTTTCAGATGTGCAGGACGGGGATTCTGAATGGAGATGACATTCATCTGGGAAGGATCCTGGAGGGGCATACCTGCACAACGGAGACATTTGGCCTGAGACCAACGTGCGATCTATACGCGGAAGACATCCGCCTGGTCTCAAAGCCAGGCTGTCTCGGAACAAGCTTTGAGGTAAAGGGAAGCATGTCCTTCCACGCTGAGACGGATATTCCGGGAAAGTTTTCCGTGTACAATGCACTGTGTGCGATTGCGATCTGCAGACATTTCGGCGTGGACAAGGAGCAGATTGCGAAAGCGCTTCTGGATGTGAAGGTGAAAGGCCGGGTAGAGATGGTCAAAGTCAGTGATGATTTCACCTTCCTGATTGATTATGCGCACAATGCGATGGCACTGGAGAGCATCCTGTCCACGCTGCGGGAATACAAGCCGGCGAGGCTGGTGTGTGTGTTCGGCTGCGGCGGAAACCGTGCGAGAAGCAGAAGGTACGAGATGGGAGAGGTTTCAGGACGCTGCGCAGACTATACCATCATCACCTCGGACAATCCCCGTTATGAGGATCCGGAAGCGATCATGGACGATATTGAGACCGGAATCCGGAAGACGAATGGAAAGTATGTCCGGATTACAGACCGCAAGGAAGCGATCCGTGCCGCCATCCTGGGCGGCAGGCCGTCTGATGTGATCGTGCTTGCCGGAAAAGGACATGAAGACTATCAGGAGATCTGCGGAAAGAAGTATCCGATGGACGAGCGCGTGCTGATTGCAGAGATTCTGGAAGAGGAAAAGAAAGGGCTATGATCCGGATCTATGAGATATGCTGATGTGGCAGTCGATATCACGGCCAAGGCACTGGACAGACCGTTCCAGTACCTGATTCCGGAGGAGCTGGAAGCCGGGATTGAGGAAGGCGCCATCGTGAAGGCGCCGTTCGGGAACGGAAACCGGGAGATCACCGGCTATGTATTGTCCCTGTCTGATCAGCCGAAGCTGGATCCGGAAAAGATCAAGCCGATTCATGCGGTGGTCACACGTCTCTCTGATGAGGAGAAGCGGCTTACCTCTCTGGCAGTATGGATCAAAGGACGCTATGGCTCGTCATTTGCCGCAGCCATGCGGACGGTGCTGCCTGCGAGAAAGAAGACAGCGGCAAAGCTGAAGCGGGTCGTATGCCTGGCAGTTACGAGGGAACAGGCACTCGAAGAGACACAGCAGATGCGGCGGCGTCATGAGAATGCGCGGCTTCGGCTGATGGAAGCGCTGATCGAAGAGGAACGGCTTCCTTACGAGGTCTGCACCGGAAAACTGCATGTAACGGGTGCTGTCATACGGACACTGGTACAGAAGGGATTTGTCCGGATTGAGCGAGAAAGAGTCTACCGCAACCCGGCGCCGGCAGATGCATTTGCCCACGCAAGGGTAGAACTCAATGAAGCGCAGAGGAGCGCTGCAGACCGTATCATCGCAGGGATGGACGAAAAGCCGGACAGCTGTTTCCTGATTCAGGGAGTAACCGGAAGCGGAAAGACAGAGGTCTACATCGAACTGATTGCGCATGTGGTTGCGCAGGGAAAGCAGGCAATTGTCCTGATACCGGAGATTGCGCTGACTTATCAGACGCTGATGCGGTTTTACCACCGGTTTCACGGCAGAGTTTCTGTCATTCATTCGAAAATGAGCGCGGGCGAGAAACAGGATCAGTTCGACCGTGCTTCCCAGGGAGACCTGGATGTCATGATCGGGCCGAGATCGGCCTTGTTTACCCCGTTTGCGAATCTGGGGATTATCGTCATAGACGAAGAGCATGAGGAGAGTTACCGGAGCAGTCAGTCTCCCTGCTATCATGCGAGAGAGGTCGCGATGCGCAGGGGAGAGCTGGAGGGAGCCTGTGTGGTGCTTGGCTCCGCGACCCCGTCCGTTGAGGCGTCTTATCTGGCAAGAAGCGGAAGGATCGGCCTGGTCCGACTGGATAAAAGGGCAGGTGAGGCTTGCCTTCCGCGTACGCAGATCATAGATCTGAGACAGGAGGTACCTGCGCCGGGCAGCGCGATCCTGAGCGATACGCTTCAGGAAGCCATGCATGCCGCCCTGGACCGGAAAGAGCAGATCATGTTGTTTCTGAACAGGAGAGGGTATTCCGGATCGGTGATCTGTTCCTCGTGCGGCCATGCACTGCGCTGTCCGCACTGTGATGTATCCCTGACGCTCCATCGCAGCCGGGGAGATTCCCGTGCCTGCGGAAGCGTCCCGGAGAAAGCAGACAGCGTTCTGGTCTGTCATTACTGCGGTTATACACAGCGTATGCCGGATGTCTGTCCGGAATGTGGAAGCCCGTACCTTCGTTCTTTCCGGTTCGGCACTGAGCAGGTCGAGGCACAGGTAAGCACGCTCTTTCCTGACGCAAGGGTTCTGCGTCTGGACCGTGACACCGCCTCGGGCAAAGACGGAGAGCTGAAGGTGCTTTCCGCATTTGCAGGGCATGAAGCGGATATCCTGATCGGCACGCAGATGATCGTCAAGGGGCATGATTTTCCGGATGTCACACTGATGGGAATCCTGATGGCGGATCTGTCTTTGAATATTCCGGATTATTCTGCGGGAGAGCGTACTTTTCAGCTGCTGACGCAGGCAGCCGGACGTGCGGGGCGCTCCGGGCGGCAGGGGCTGGTGCTGATTCAGACATACCTTCCGGAACATTATGCGGTCACATGCGCGGCTGCGCAGGATTATGATGCGTTTTACGAAAAAGAGATCGGATTCAGGGATATAGCAGGGTATCCGCCTGCCGGAAGCCTGACGGCGGTTCATATGAGCTGCCCGGATCAGGAACATCTGATTCTTGCGGCAGGGTATGTGAAGAAGTTCCTTCTGAAGATGGCGCAGGGATCAGCCGTTCAGATTCTGGGACCGACGGATGAGCCGGTTGCCCGAATCGCGGATGTGTGGCGGATGGTGCTGTATATGAAGGGCGGATCTGCGGACACGCTGCGTATGATCCGGAGATGGCTGGAGAAATATATAGAGATTAACGAGGGTTTTGCAAATATCGGGGTCACTTATGAGACAACCATATGATGTAAGGGTCAAAAGCCCTGAAGCCGAGGCAAGCTTGCTTGCCAGAGGCGAAAGGTACTTTTGACCCCAACATCATCATATTAGAGAAGCAGAGTTCTGTCAGACAGAACCGTTTCGCAGGAGGAACTGGCAATGGCATTGAGAAAGATCAGAGAGTACGGAGATGAGATCCTGACAAAGAAGTGCAGGGAAGTCAGGGAGATGACGCCGCGGCTGAAAGAGCTGGTGAAAGACATGCTTGAAACGATGTATCAGGCAGAAGGCGTCGGCCTGGCGGCTCCGCAGGTCGGGGTGCTGAAGCGGATTGTGGTCATTGACATCGGAGAGGGTCCCATCACTCTGGTCAATCCGAAGATCGTCGAGCAGGATGGCGAGCAGGAAGGGAGCGAGGGCTGCCTTTCCGTTCCGGGCAAGGCTGGCATGGTGGTGCGTCCGAACCATGTGATTGTGGAAGGATTTGACGCAGACATGAATCCGGTTACGGTTGAAGGGGAAGAGCTGCTTGCCAGAGCGCTCTGCCATGAGCTGGATCATCTGGACGGCATCGTGTATGTCAGTCTGGTGAAGGGCGAGCTGTATGACACGGATGTGGAAGAGGAAGAAACGGAGGAGGAACAGTAATGGCTTCCGTCGTGTTTTTGGGGACGCCGGATTTTGCGGCCGGTATCCTGCAGGGACTGGTCGATGCCGGACATGAGGTGACAGCGGTCTTTACACAGCCGGACCGTCCAAAGGGACGAAAAGGCCTGCTGCAGATGCCGCCTGTAAAGGAGCTGGCCCTGAAACTCGGGATTCCGGTTTACCAGCCGGTGAAGATCAGGGAAGAGGAAAATGTCCGGATTCTGCAGGAGCTTCATCCGGACTTTATCGCATGCGCGGCCTTCGGCCAGATCATTCCCCAGTCCATTCTTGACATTCCGCCGTATGGATGCCTGAACGTTCACGCGTCCCTGCTGCCGGCGTGGAGAGGAGCGGCTCCGATTCAGTGGTCGATTCTGTCCGGAGACAGGACGACGGGCGTCACGATCATGCGTATGAATGCTGGCCTGGACACCGGGGATATGATTCTGAAAAAAGAGGTTGAGATCGGCCCGGACGAGACGGGCGACAGCCTCTTCGACGCGCTGATGGCGGAAGGATCCAGTCTGCTGGTGCAGGCGATGGAGCAGATTCTGGAAGGCACGGCGGTGTACACGCCTCAGCCAGAAGAGAGCCCGACGCCCTATGCGAAGATGCTGAAGCGGCAGTCGGGGCTGATCGACTGGAGCCGGAGCGCTGCACAGATCGAGCGCATGATCCGTGCATTTGACTCCTGGCCCGGCACCTATACATACCTGAACGGAAAAACGCTGAAGATTCTCAAGGCTGTGCCGGTGCCGGAGGACGAAACGGAGCAGATGAAGCAGGAAACAGTTTCATCTGCCGGCTGCGGGAGGGCAGCAGGAGAGATTCTTCGTGCCGGAAAAGAAGGACTGGTCGTACAGACGGGGGACGGAGCGCTTCGGCTTCTGGAAGTACAGCTGGAGGGAAAGAAGCGCATGGATGCGGCCTCCTTCCTCCGGGGCTGTCATCTGCAGGCAGGGGAGATTCTGACCGGCGGCATAAGCCTGTGAGTGCGGAAAAGCAAAGAGATGCAGGATTCGTAGGAAGAGACTATGACAGGAACGGTGAATCTGAGAGAAGTCATTCTGGGCATACTGATGGAAGTCACGGAGCAAGAGGCGTACAGCCATATTGCACTGCGTGATACGCTGGACAAGTACCAGTATCTTCCGAAGCGTGACCGGGCTTTTGTGTCCCGTGTCACGGAAGGAACACTGGAGAATCTGATCCAGATCGATTATATCATCGAGTGCTTTTCCAAGGTGCCGATTCATAACATGAAGCCGTTGATCCGGAATCTTCTGCGCATGAGCATCTATCAGCTGAAGTACATGGACAGCGTTCCGGACAGCGCCGTGGTCAACGAGGCAGTGCGCATTGCCCAGAAAAGAGGATTCTACAACCTGAAGGGATTTGTGAATGGCGTGCTGCGCGCCGCGGCGAGAGAGATGGACCATATTGCGTATCCCTCGCCGAAGGATGATCCTGTGGAATACCTCTCTGTTTCCTACTCCATGCCGCAGTGGATCCTGCATAAGTGGCTGGGACAGTTCTCCTTTGAGGAAGTCGAGAGAATGTGCGATTCCTTCCGGGACGAGAGTCCGGTTACGCTGCGGCTGCGCACGAATCGTGTTTCGAAGGAAGAGATCATCGCTTCATTGAGGGAAGAGGGCTGCGAGGTATGGCAGCATCCTTACCTGGATTATGCCGTCCGGATTTCCGGATTCAATTATCTGCAGGCACTGACCGCATTCCGGCAGGGCTGGATCTACGTGCAGGATGTCAGCTCCATGCTTGTGGCGGAGATCGCGGCGCCGAACTGGGGAGACTACTGCATCGACGTCTGCGCCGCGCCCGGCGGAAAGAGCATACATCTGGCAGATAAGCTCAAAGGCAGCGGCTATGTAGAGGCAAGGGACAAGAGCGAGGACAAGGTTAACCTGATCCAGGGAAACATTGACCGTCTTGGCATGATCAATATGGTGGCAGCGCTTCGGGATGCCACAGTATTTGACCAGGATTCGTTCCATAAGGCGGATATCGTCCTGTGCGATGTTCCGTGTTCGGGGCTGGGCGTGATCGGCAAAAAGCAGGATATCCGCTACCGGATGAATCCGACCAGGCAGGAGGAGCTGATCCGGATTCAGCGGCGGATTCTCTCGGTGTCGCAGAATTATGTCAAGCCGGGCGGTGTGCTGATCTACTCGACCTGTACGATCGGCGCGGATGAGAACCAGCTGAACCTGAAGTATTTTCTTGAGAACTATCCTTTCCGTCTCGAGTCGATCGATCCTTACATTCCGGAGCAGCTCAGATGCAGGACCAGTGCAGGCGGATACCTGCAGCTTCTGCCGGGGACTCATCTGACGGACGGGTTCTTCCTTGCGAGGCTGAAGAGAAACCATGAGTGACACAGCGGATAAGACAGACATTCTGTCCCTCATGCCCGGGGAACTGAAAGCATGGATGGAAGAAAACGGGCAGAAGCCATTCCGCGCAAAGCAGGTCTATGAATGGCTGCATGTACACCACGCAGGCTCCTTCGATGACATGACGAATCTGCCGAAAGCACTCAGACAGACGCTTTCCGATTCTTTCAGGATTGCTTCGCTTCACGCGGAGGAGGTCCTGACGTCCCTCATTGACGGTACGCGGAAGTATCTGTTTTCTCTGGAAGATGGCCACGTGATCGAGTCGGTTCTGATGCGCTACAGCTACGGTCTGACCGCGTGCATTTCCTCACAGGCAGGGTGCCGGATGGGGTGCAGGTTCTGTGCGTCCACCATCGACGGAAAAGCCAGGGACCTGCGTGCAGGCGAAATGATTGCGCAGGTGGTAAAGATGTCGGAGGACGCCGGTGAAAGGATCGGCCATGTAGTGATCATGGGGAGCGGCGAGCCTTTGGATAATTATGATAACCTGGTGCGCTTTCTCAGAATCATGGGAGATCCGGACGGGGAGTGCCTGAGCCTTCGGGATATCACGGTGAGTACCTGCGGTATCGTTCCGAAGATCCGCAGCCTTGCCGGGGAAGGACTTCCCGTGACGCTTGCCCTGTCTTTGCATGCGCCCACGCAGGAGAAG
Organism: uncultured Clostridia bacterium; assembly: GCA_946401715.1. Lineage (GTDB taxonomy): Bacteria > Bacillota > Clostridia > Lachnospirales > Lachnospiraceae > Porcincola. Next base: position 17,498 of record CAMIVF010000008.1, read on the forward strand.
CGTGAGCGGCTGATGCCGATCGCGAAGAAGTATCGGCTGCCCGATGTCCTGGACGCGATGAAGGAGTATTACGAGCGGACCGGGCGGAGAATCACCTTCGAGTACAGCTGTGTGGAGGGGGAGAATACCTCGCCGGAAGATGCAAAGCTGCTGGCGGATCTGGTGCAGGGGATGAACTGCCATATCAACCTGATCCCGGTCAATCATGTTTCGGAGCGAAACTACCGCCGGCCGGACCAGGCGAAGATCGAGGCGTTTCGCCGCAAGCTTGAAAAAAGAGGAATATCTGTTACTATTAGGAGAGAAATGGGCCGTGACATCAACGGCGCCTGCGGACAGCTCCGCAGAAGCTATATTTCAGCGGGAAAAGCGCCCGCTTCTGCAGATGCAGATGGTGAGTCATAACACTGAGATGCATTGATGTCAGCGGCAGATTTGCAGCAAGGGAAGGAAGCATGGAGTCCTACGCACAGACAGATGTCGGATTAAAAAGAAATAGTAATCAGGACTTTGTCTACGCGTCCGATCACCGGATCGGCGCGCTGGAAGGACTGTTGATCGTCGCGGACGGCATGGGAGGACAGGCCGCCGGCGACCTCGCGTCGCGCCTGTGTGTCGAAGCGATGGTGGATACGATAGAGGGCTGCGCCGGTCCGGGAACGGTCAAAATCCTGTCCAAGGCAATCCGGGCAGCGAACCGTGCCGTGGTGCAGAGAGCCGGTTCAGATCCGCAGCTGGAAGGGATGGGAACAACTCTGGTTGCCGCTGCGCCTGATCATGGCAGTCTTTATGTGGCAAACGTTGGAGACTCAAGGCTTTATATTCTGGATGACGACCGCATCGAGCAGATCACGCACGATCATTCTCTTGTGGAAGAGATGGTCCGGGCAGGAAAGCTCAGGCCGGATCAGGCGCGGAATCATCCGAAGAAAAATATCATCACCCGGGCTATTGGCGAGGATGGTGAGATTCAGATTGACTTTTTCGATGTGGCCCTGAACCGGGGTGACATCGCTTTGCTGTGCTCGGACGGACTGTCGAATATGGTAGAAGATGAACAGATCTTCCGGATCGTTCGTTCCTGCCAGGACCTTCAGGAGGCAGGAAAGAAACTGATTGACGCGGCAAACCGTGCAGGCGGGAAGGATAACATCTCCGTCGTTCTGGCACGGTTCTGAATGAACGGCCTGCCGGCAGCAGGCAGGATACGGCAGGCGCAGAGCATGTACAGCTGTGAAAGGCAGCAGGGAGCAGCAGATGTTGAATGCAGGCGATTTTCTTCAGAATCGGTATGAGATAATCAATTGCATAGGATCCGGCGGAATGGCGGATGTCTTTCGCGCGCGAGATCACAAGCTGAACCGTTTCGTTGCGATCAAGGTTCTGAAAGCCGAGTTCCGCAGCGATAAGGAGTTTGTGTCCAAATTCCGCGTGGAGGCGCAGGCTGCTGCAGGACTCGCACACCCGAATATCGTGAATGTCTACGATGTCGGGGACGAGAACGGAGTGTACTTTATCGTGATGGAGCTGGTGGAAGGCATCACGCTGAAGACATATATCCTGAGCAAGGGCAAGCTGTCTGTCCGCGAAGCGACCGGAATCAGCCTGCAGGTCGCGTCAGGCCTGGAAGCTGCGCATAACAATGGAATCATTCACAGGGATGTCAAGCCGCAGAACATTATCATTTCCACAGACGGAACCGCCAAGGTAGCTGATTTCGGCATCGCAAGGGCTGCCAGTTCGGACACCATCAATTCCAATGTCATGGGGTCGGTCCATTACAGTGCCCCGGAACAGTCCAGAGGCGGATTCTCCGATGCCAAGAGTGACATCTATTCGCTCGGAATCACCATGTACGAGATGCTGACAGGCAGGGTTCCTTTTGACGGGGATTCTACTGTCGAGGTCGCACTGAAGCATCTTCAGGAAGAGATCATTTCTCCCAGAGAATACGTTCCGGATCTTCCCCGTGCCATGGAGCAGATCATACTGAAGTGTACGCAGAAGAGCCCGGACAGACGTTATCAGAGCATGTCCCTTCTGATCCGTGATCTGAAGGAATCCCTGGTGAATCCGAACGGAGACTTTGTGCGGATCGCTTCCGACAATCCGCAGGGTGCCACGCACAGGTATTCCAGGGAAGACCTGGAGGAGATCAACCGACGGTCCCAGGATGGCGAGCCGTGGCCGGGCCTGTTTGACGGGTCCTATGACGCGCGCATGAATTATCCGCCGGAGGATGAGATCCTGGACGATGACGGATACTATCCGGATTATCAGGACTATCCGGACGATTATGATCCGGACAGTCTCGAGGAGCCCGGGGGCAGGACAAAGCGCAGGAAAAAGCCAAAGCAGGGAGGCGCCGGAGCCACCTCTGAGAAGGTTGTGACCGTCATATCGATCATTGTTGCGGCGGCCATCGGTCTTCTGATTCTCTATCTCGTGATCCATACCTTTGATGTTTTCGGCCCGCACAGCGGCGGCAATATGACAGAGGTTTCGAGCGGTGTGCCGTCAGATCCTTCCGCACAGAACGTGCAGGTGCCGGATCTTCTCGGAAAGACGGAGAATGAGGCGCAGGCGCTGCTGAAGGAGATGGGACTGGGCTACAAGTATCTGGGAGAGACCGGATCCGATTATGCGCCCGGCCAGATTGCCTCGCAGGATACGGCTGCGGGAACGTCTGTTGCGAAGAATACGCGGATCGGATATCAGATATCGACCGGAGCGGTCAGTGCCCTGACGGTTCCGGACCTGACGGACAAGGAGCAGGCAGACGCCGAGCAGGCCATTACAAGCATGGGACTTCTGGTATCGGTGGACAATACCCGTTACAGCGATACGGTGAAGGCAGGGCATGTCATCACCACGAATCCGGGCGCGGGGTCCACGGTGCATGCGGGAGATACCGTCTCCCTGTATATCAGCCAGGGCCAGGATACCCAGTCTGTGACCGTTCCGGATACCGTAGGCAAGTACAAGGATGATGCCGTGACGATGCTGACCAATTCCGGCCTCTATGTCTATGTCGCAAATGAGCCGAGCAATACGGTTGAGCAGAATCTGGTCATTCGGCAGGACCAGCCTGCGGGCAAGAGTGTGCAGACCGGATCGTCCATCACGATTACCGTGTCCACCGGACCGGAGAATGCGATCGTGTTCAATCCGGATCAGAACAACACATCTTCCGGCCAGAATGGGGACAGCAGCTGGATGTGCTATGCACAGCTGCAGGCACCTTCCGGTTATGTGGGAGGAAGCCAGGTCCGTATTACCCTGTCCCAGAACGGGAATGAAACAACTGTTTTCGAGGGTGTGACAGACTTTCCGTATCTTCTGAACGTAGAAGGTGAGTCCGGCGTATCCAGCGGCACTGCATTTGTGTACTTGATGGACGGAAACGGAAATATCCAGTCGACGACCCGGTATGACGGAATCGAATTCTATGAGCAGTGACAGGACCGGGAAGATCATACGGGCAGTCGGCGGCTTCTATTTTGTATGGTGCAAAGAAGACGGCAGAACCTGGCAGTGCCGGGCAAGGGGCGTGTTCCGGAAGAACAGCTTCAAGCCGCTGGTCGGAGATGACTGTACGTTCCGGCTGACGAAAGCGCAGGATGTAGAGGGATATGTAGAGACGATCCTGCCCCGGCGCAGCCAGCTGATCCGGCCTCCTGTCGCAAATGTGGATCAGGCGCTGGTCCTGTTCGCATTTACCAGCCCGGAGCCGAATCTCCAGCTGCTGGACCGGTTCCTGATTGAAATGAGGCGGCAGCAGATTCCGGTTGTGATCTGCTTCAACAAGAGTGACCTTGCGAGCGGGGAAAACCGTTCCAGGCTCCTGGAGATCTACAGCAGAAGCGACTGCCGTGTGCTGGCGGTCAGTGTGCTCAGAGAAGAGGGCATGGATCAGATCCGGGACCTGATGAGAGGCAGGACGACGGTTCTCGCGGGTCCGAGCGGCGTGGGCAAAAGCTCCCTGACGAATTATCTGTGCCCCTCGGCCGGAATGGAGGTTGGGTCCGTTTCAGTCCGTACGGAGCGGGGAAAACAGACAACGCGGCATGCGGAACTGTTCGCAGCGGGAGAGGATACCTTCTTTTTCGATACGCCCGGCTTCTCGAGCCTGGAGCTTCGGGACCTGGAAAGGGAAGAGATCAAGGCCTTCTATCCTGAGTTTGAGGAATATGAGCCGGAATGCCGGTTCCAGGGCTGCATGCACATGCAGGAGCCGGACTGCGGCGTGAAGAAGGCAGTCCGGGAAGGAAAGATCCATTCGCAGCGTTATGAAAGCTACCTGCAGCTGGTGGAGGAGGCATCCTCCCGGTGCAGATACTGACTTGCCAGGTCAAAAAGACATCCAATCATGGTGGAACTGATGCTGGTTATGGTCACTGAGAAGAGGAGGAAATGAGATGGAGTATTATCTGGCCCCGTCGATTCTTTCCGCTGATTTCAAACATCTGGGGGAAGACATTCTGGCTGTAAAGGAGTGCGGTGCGAAGATTCTGCATTTTGACGTGATGGATGGGTGGTTTGTCCCGAGCATTTCCTTCGGGATGCCGGTACTTGCCTCGATCCGCCCGCTGACTGACATGTTTTATGACGCGCACCTGATGGTGCAGGATCCCGGGCGTTACGTCGATGCTTTTGCCAAGGCAGGCGCGGACGGGATTACGGTACATGCGGAAGCCTGTATGCATCTGGACCGGGTGCTGGACCAGATTCGGGATAAAGGCCTGAAGACCGGCGTTGCGCTGAATCCTGCAACCCCGCTGAGCGCGCTGGACTATGTGTATGACAAGGCTGACATGATTCTCCTGATGACGGTGAATCCCGGGTTTGGAGGACAGAAACTGATCCCGGCCACGCTGGATAAGATCAGGCAGCTTCGCCGGATTCTGGATGAGAGAGGGCTTTCCACGTGGATCGAGGTGGACGGCGGTATTCATGATGAGACGATTGACCTTGTCCTTGATGCCGGCGCCAATGTGATTGTAGCGGGGTCTGCTGTGTTCGGCACGGATATCCGCGGAAACTACCACAGGCTTACGGCGCATTTTACCAACAGCAAAGGTGAGAAAAGATGAGTGAACACGCGATCGTCATAGCGGGGGGCAGGATCGATGATGATTTTGCCCTCCGGTTTCTGTCTGAGCAGGCAGAGAAACAGAAGGAGCACAGGCCGCTTCTGATTGCAGCAGACCGGGGGCTTCTCTTTCTGGAACGTTATGGCATCGTTCCTGACTGGGTGGTCGGCGATTTTGACTCTGCCCGGGAGGACTTTGTGGAGCAGTATCTGCGCGTCCACAAGACAGTAAAGTCACAGAAGTATGACTGGGAGAAGGACTATACGGATACGGAGATCGCCGCGCGCAGGGCAGCGGACCTGGGCTGCAGGAAGATCGACTTTCTCGGTACGACCGGCGGCCGCTTCGACCATACGCTGGGGTGTGTGCAGGTCCTGGCCCTGCTGCTGGACAGGGGCGTCTTCGGCCGGATTCTGGAACCGCATAACCGGATTTCCATACACAACCGGAGTTTCCATATACACAAGAGTGAACAATGGGGAAAGTATGTGTCGTTCTTTGCGTGGGGAGAAGATGTGCACGGAGTTACATTGACGGGATTCCATTTTCCGCTGAAGGACGCCGTGATCACTTCGGTGGGGACACTCGCCATTTCCAATCAGATAGAGTCGGAGTGCGCGGAGGTTTCGTTCAGAAGCGGAAGACTGCTTATGGTAGAATCGAGGGACAGTCTGTGAGAAGCCTGTTTTCCAGAAAAGAAAAGACACTGCCAAAACCGGAATATGACAAAGAAAACGAGGTTCCGGTTCTTCGCTGCAGCATCTGCAACGGGGAACAGGTCGCGGGATTCAAGGACCGCAGGAATGGGCATTTCCGGGAGTACAGCGTGATCCGCAGCCGGCAGGAACTGGAGGCGTTCCGGCTGCAGTGCGGCGTGGACCAGGTCCCGAAGGAATACTGACAGGATCCGGGGGATGGCGCCGCAAAACAGTGGAGAATCTGAAACGGTTGTGGTAAAGTAAGAATCCGATTGAAGAAAGCCAGATTCTTTCTGGTGTTTACTAAGGAGCAGAAAAATGAAATTAGGCATTCTGGGACTGCCGAATGTCGGCAAGAGTACCCTGTTCAATTCCCTGACGAAGGCCGGCGCTGAGTCGGCGAATTATCCGTTCTGCACCATTGACCCGAACGTGGGCGTGGTGGCGGTTCCGGACGAAAGGCTGAAGCTTCTGGGGGATATGTACCAGTCGAAGAAGGTCACGCCTGCCGTGATTGAATTCGTGGATATCGCAGGCCTGGTGAAGGGCGCCTCGAAGGGGGAGGGACTCGGCAACCAGTTCCTTGCCAATGTGCGTGAGTGCGACGCGCTGGTGCATGTGGTGCGCTGTTTCGAGGACGCGAATGTCGTTCATGTGGACGGCAGCATCGATCCGGTCCGGGACATTGAGACGATTGACCTGGAGCTGATCTTCGCCGATCTCGAAGTGCTCGAGCGCAGGCTGAGCCGCGTGGGCCGGTCTGCGAAAAATGACAAAGACGCTGCCGCGGAGCTTGCCATGCTGCAGAAGCTGCGGGCGCATCTTGAGGACGGGAAGAAGGCGTCTTCCTTTGAGCGGAAGAATGAAAATGAAGAGGCCTGGTTCTCAGAGTATAACCTGCTGACTGCAAAGCCGGTGATCTTCGCCGCCAATGTAGCAGAAGATGACGCGGCGGATGACGGGGCACAGAATCCCCATGTGCAGGCAGTGCGCGCGCATGCCGGGGAAACCGGATCGGAGGTGTTCGTGGTCTGCGCGCAGATCGAAGAGGAAATCTCCGAGCTGGATGAGGAAGAGCGGCAGATGTTCCTGGAGGATCTGGGACTGACTGAATCCGGACTCGACAAGCTGATCCGTGCCAGCTACAGCCTGCTGGGACTGATGAGCTTCCTGACCGCGGGTGAGAAGGAGACCAGGGCCTGGACCATCAAAAAGGGAACCAAGGCACCGCAGGCAGCGGGCAAGATCCACACAGACTTTGAGCGTGGCTTTATCCGGGCAGAGGTGGTCAACTATAAGGATCTTCTTGACTGCGGGTCCCTCGGCGCTGCCCGCGAGAAGGGCATTGTCCGCCTGGAAGGCAAAGAGTATGTTGTGCAGGACGGTGATGTCATCCTGTTCAGGTTCAATGTCTGAGAAGGGATAGGCGATGTCATCGATCGAATTTCCTCATCTGGGGATCCATCTGAGCCATGTCATCCAGACGATCCATATCTTCTCCTTTCCGGTGGCGGTGTACGGGATCACGATGGCGCTTGGCATCCTGGCAGGCCTTTTTGTGGCCTCCCTGACTGCGAAGAAGACAGGACAGGATCCGGACGATTATACAAACATTGCATTGCTGGGCATCGTGCTCGGCCTTCTTGGCGCACGGACGTACTATGTCATCTTCAGCTGGGATTATTACCGTCTTCATCCGGGCGAGATCCTGGACTTCAGAGGCGGCGGGCTCGCGCTCTTCGGCTCCCTGATCGGTGCCGTGGCAGCCGTCCTGATTTATTGTCACAGAAAGCGTCTGCATATTCCGCTGGTGCTGGATACCGCCTGCACCGGCATGGTCACAGGGCAGATCATCGGGAGATGGGGGAACTTCTTCAACAGGGAAGCCTTCGGCGAATACACCGACAATCTGTTTGCCATGCGGCTTCCGCTCAATGACGTCCGCGCCGACGAAGTGACGGCTCTGATGCGCGAACACCAGCAGACCATCGACGGCACAGTCTATATCCAGGTCCACCCGACCTTTCTGTACGAATCCCTGTGGAACCTGGGGGTGCTGATCATTTTACTTGTGATGACTCTCAAGGGAACAAAGCGCAGGGATGGCGAGATTTTTCTCTGGTATCTCCTGCTCTACGGGGTCGGGAGATTCTGGATCGAAGGACTTCGGACCGACCAGCTCCTCATACCGGGGACGCAGGCCGCGGTTTCCCAGGTACTTGCCGCCGTACTCGCGGCAGTGGCTGCGGTCCTGATCATCATCATACGGAAGGATTCGAAACTATGGCAGTAACAGATGTAGGAATTGATCTAGGCACAACCAGTATTCTGGTCTATGTGCGCGGCAGGGGCGTCGTTCTGAAGGAACCGTCCGTCGCCGCCTATGACAGGGATGAGGATAAGATCAGGGCCATCGGCGAGGAAGCACGGATTCAGCTGTCCCGTGCGCCTGGAAACCTGACCCAGATCGAGCCTTTGGAAAATGGAATCATTGCGGACTATGTCGTCACGGAGCAGATGCTTCGCTATTTCATACAGAAGGCGGTCGGCAGACTGTCGTTCCGGAAACCAAGAGTCTGCATCTGCATTCCCGTAGGCCTGACGCAGGTGGAGCGGCATGCGGTGGAAGACGCTGCTTACCAGGCCGGCGCCAGGGATGTTCATATGGTGGAAGAGCCAATCGCGGCAGCCATCGGCGCAGGGATCGATTTCTCGAAACCATGCGGCAACATGATCGTTGATATCGGCGGCGGCAGCACGAACGTCGCGATTCTCTCCATGGATGGGATTGTGGTCAGCACGCGCGTCAAGGTGGGCGGAAATGACTATGATGAAGCGATCATCCGCTATGTCAGGAATCAGTTCGGCGTTGTGATCGAAAGAGCAGCCGCCGAAGAGATCAAGATCCAGGTCGGAACGGTCTATGAGCGCCCGGAGGAAAGATTTCTGGAGTTTATCGGCAGGGATATAGAAACCGGGCTTCCCAAGAAAGTCCGCATCAGCTCAGAAGACTGCAGGCTCGCCTGCAGAGAACTCACAGGCAGAGTCGTCGAGGCGGTACACAGCGTCCTGGAGAAGACACCGCCTGAACTGGCCTCTGATGTCGTAAGCCGGGGCATCGTCCTCGTAGGCGGCGGAAGCATGATCGACGGCCTGGAGGAACTTCTGGAATCACGGACAGGTGTAAATGTTGTAACGGCGGACGATCCTCTCTGCGCGGTGGCGATCGGGACAGGGCGGTACGCGGAGCTGGCGCTGGAGTGATCGTAGATATTCCGGCATCGGACCATGAGGCGGATGCCCTCTTTGTGCACATCTTTGCCTCCTGGCCCGATGCCATATCACTACCATGGAAACAGTCAAAGGATACATCGAACATATTACATACAGAAACGACCAGAACGGGTATACGGTACTGACCCTTTCGGATCCGGAGCGGGAGAAGGAGGGGCTGGACAGTGAATACACTGCGGTGGGTACTTTGCCGGACGTGGGCGAGGGCGAGCTGCTGGAGCTGACCGGAACCTGGACGACGCATCACATTTACGGAGATCAGTTTAAGATCTCCGCTTTTGTCATCCAGCGTCCGGAGGATACGGCGGCGATTGAGCGCTATCTGGGTTCGGGCATGATCTCTGGTGTCAGGGAGGCGCTGGCGCACCGGATCGTAAAGAAATTTGGAAAGGATACCTTCCGGATCATCGATGAGGAGCCGGAGCGGCTGGCCGAAGTCAAGGGGATCTCAAAAAAGAAGGCCCGGGAAATCGCGCAGCAGCTGTATGAGAAGAGGGATCTTCGGGATGGTCTTCTCTTTCTTGCGAAGTATAACATTTCCAATACGCTGGCTTTGAAGATCTGGAAGCAGTACGGCCCGGATATCTATGCGATTCTGCGGGAGAACCCGTACCGGCTCGCAGACGAGGTGAAGGGAATCGGCTTCCAGACCGCGGACGAGATCG
>CAMIVF010000009.1 GCA_946401715.1 uncultured Clostridia bacterium
GGCGGTAAGGCATAGCAGGATAGATGTACGTGGATAGAGGGCGACAAGCCATAGGATCCACGCCAGCGGTATGTGAAAGCAGGCGCGATGTACGTGGATAGTGGGCGACAAGCCAAAAGATCCACGCCGGCGGTAAGGCATAGCAGGAAGATGTACGTGGAGAGTGGGCGACAAGCCAGAAGATCCACGCCGGCGGTAAGGCATAGCAGGATAGATGTACGTGGAGAGTGGGCAACAAGCCAAAAGATCCACGCCGGTGGTATGTGAAAGCAGGCGTGATGTACGTGGATAGTGGGCGACAAGCCAAAAGATCCACGCCAGGAGGAGCAGCATGGCAGGCGAGAAGACAACGATAAAGTCCTTTGTGCGGGACGCATACAAGAATGCGACCCTGAAAAAACTGTATCCTTCCCGTTACCGTGCCGCCTGCAAGGCACCTGTGGTGCCGGGACGTGTCGTATTCCTGGAGATCCGGGAGAAGGCTCTGACGGATAACTTTAAGATGATCCGTAACGCGCTGGAGAAATGGAACCAGAAACTGGCTCAGGACAGGAAGGGTCCGATGTGGGATATGTCTGTCGTCTGCATCCGCGAGGGTATGGAGAACCGCGGCCTGGTCATGAAGAACTGCCTGAAGGCGATTCCGCAGCTTGCCCAGGCGCAGTTTATCTTTGTGAATGAGGTCTCGTACTTTCTTTCCAGTCTTCCGATCCGCCCTGAGACGACGGTGATACAGACATGGCATGCATGCGGTGCTTTTAAGAAGTTCGGGTACAGTACGGTCGGTGCCGGGTTCGGTACGACCAGGGAAGATCTGGAAAATTACCCGGTGCACGGGAATTTTTCCTATGTGACGGTATCCGCGCCGGAAGTGACCTGGGCGTACGCGGAAGCATTTCATATGGAAGACAGGCTCGAGCGGATTCTCCCGATCGGTGTGAGCAGGACGGATATGTTTTTCAGCCGGAAGTACCGGGAGAAGGCATGCCAGAAAACAGCATGGATTCTGCGGCGCATGGCGCCGGAGCTGTTTCTGAAGGACGAGAAGGGAAGCGGATCCGGAAGGCAGACAGGGCAGCTGTCAACGAGAGAGATCTATTCCCGGATCGGAGACGTCTATTCGGACCGGGAACAGGACCGGCAGCATGCAGAAGATCTGTCTGTGGTTCCGGGGAAGAAGATTCTGCTCTATGCGCCGACCTTCCGAGGGACGGTCGGGAAGGCAGCGCCTCCCCAGATGCTGGACATTCCGACGATGAAGCATATGCTTGGCAGGGACTATGTCCTGCTGATGAATCATCATCCTTTTATCAAAGCAAAGGATCGTCCGAAGATTCCGGAAAGCTGCCGGGATTTTGCGTTTGATATGACAGACCACCTTTCGATTGAAGAGCTGCTGACTGCGGCGGACATCTGCATCACGGACTATTCGTCCCTGATCTTTGAGTATTCTCTGTTTGAGCGGCCGATGGTGTTCTTTGCCTATGACATGGAGCATTATCTGGACGAGAGGGGCTTCTACTATCCGGTCAGTGAGATGATGCCCGGCCCTGTCTGCAGGACGACGCAGGAAGTGGTCGACGTGCTGCGGGGAAAGGACGCAGAGTTTGATCTGGCACGGGTGCGGGAATTCAAGTATCGGTTCATGAGCGGCTGTGACGGCCATGCGACGGCGCGGGTGCTGAAGCTGATGGAAAAGTGCATGAAGTGAAGAAGCGCATATCATGAGGCGTGTGCGTACGCAGCTGCCAGGCGCATTTGCGAGGCGCCCTTGCCACACCTTCATTCTTTGTGTATAATTCCTAAACTGCACCAGACAACACAGCTGTTTCAATCATAAGAGCAGTCAATTCATCTTTCAGTAAGGAAATAACATGCTGACATATCTGTATCAACTGATCATCATGCCGCTGGAGCTGATGATAGAAGTCATCTTCACGGTGATGTATCGAATATTGGATCATGAAGGGTTTGCGATCATCGGCGTGAGTATCGTGGTCAGCTTCCTCATCCTTCCGCTCTACCGCAGGGCGGATCTCATGCAGGAGGAGGAGCGTGACCGCCAGGATGCCATGAAGCACTGGGTGGATCACATCAAGCGTACCTTCAGGGGCGATGAGCAGTATATGCTGCTGACCACCTATTACCGTCAGATGAACTATCATCCGCTCTATGCTTTAAAGAGTTCCATCTCACTGCTTCTGCAGATTCCGTTCTTTATCGCTGCTTATCATTACCTGTCCAATCTGCAGGTGCTGCAGGGTGTTTCCTTCGGTCCGATCGCTGATCTGGGCGCGCCGGATGCCATGCTGCAGATCGGCGGAATCGCAGTCAATGTGCTGCCGGTCCTGATGACGGTGGTGAATCTGCTTTCCGGAGCGATCTACTCGCGCGGATTCCCCATGAAGACCAAGGTGCAGCAGTATGTCCTGACCCTTCTTTTCCTGGTGCTTCTGTACAACCGGCCGGCCGGGCTTGTGCTGTACTGGACCATGAACAATGTCTTCTCTCTCGGGAAGAACATCTTCATGAAGGTCCTGAAGCATCCGGTGCGTGATTTTGCCGTCCTCAGTTCTGTCTGCGGCATTGTATTCCTGGCGCTGACGGTGGGAAGCGTGCATGGCATCAAGGCGGCCATCGTGGTGTTGATCGCGGTTGTCATGCAGCTGCCGCTCCTGGTTCTGATCTTCCGCAGGTATCTCCCCCGCGCTGCAGGTGCGGCGGCGAAGGAGACGCAGAAGATCCCGGTTTCCCTGTTCTTCCTGGGCGGCGTGGTACTGACCCTTCTGGCGGGATTTCTGATTCCACTTTCGGTCATCAGCGATTCTCCGACGGAATTTATCCGCGTGGAAGCGTATGTTTCCCCGATGAAGTATGTCCTGATGAATACCGCTGTGGCGGCAGGCTTCTTCATCCTGTGGTTTGGCATCTTCTATCTGCTGGCCCCGTGGAAGACACGCAATCTCTTCGCGCTGGGATACTGGATCATATCCGTCTGCTCTCTGGTGAATTACATGTTCTTTTCCAGGAACTTCGGCAGCCTGTCTCCGGATCTGAACTTTGATGAGACGGTAAAGTACGGCAGGAAGGATATGGCGCTGAATGCCCTGGCGATGCTTCTCGCTGCGGCGGTGCTGTGGCTGATCTGGCAGTACAGACGCAGCCTGGTGAAGAGCCTCTATGTCATCCTGATCCTCGGCATCACCGTGCTGAGCGTGCGCAGCGTGGTCACCATGAACCGGGAGATTGCGCAGATTCCGAATCTGGTGCCGGCTTCCGAAGCCGTTGAGCCGGAAGAATACAAGCCGATCTTCCGTCTGAGCAAGACCGGGAAAAATGTTATAGTCCTGATGATGGACAAGATGCTCAGTGGCTATCTGCCGTTTATCATGAATGAAAAGCCCGAGCTGAAGGAGAAGTTTGACGGGTTTGTCTGGTATCCGAACACCCTGTCTTACGGCCTGCATACCAATTTTGGCACTCCTGCGCTGTTTGGCGGGTATGAGTACACGCCGGTTAAGATGAATGAGCGCAGCGACATGCTGCTTGGGGATAAGCAGAACGAGCTGTTGAAGGTGATGCCGGTTCTGTTCAGCCAGAATGGATTCGAGGTTACGGTGTGCGACCCGCCCTACGCCGGCTATAAATGGGTTCCAGACCTGAGCATTTTCGATGATTATCCGGAGATCAAGACGTACAATCCCTGCGCTTCCGGCATGTATACCCGCGAACTGCAGGCGCAGTTCGGAGAATACTACGAGGAGCTGCAGAAACGGAACTTTATCTTTTACAGCCTTTTCCGTATGGTACCGACCGTACTGCAGAAAGCGGTTTATGACAATGGGCGGTATCTCAGCGCGTCCAGAAACAATACCGTGCGTCAGAGCTTCATCAATAATTATGGGGCGATCAGCCACCTGAGCGATATGACCGAGGTGACCGACGAGGACCAGGATACCTTCCTGATGATGTCCAACAAGACGACGCATGACAGGACGCTGCTGCAGATGCCGGACTATGTACCGTCTCTGTCAGTCAATAATAAGCCGTATATGGATCCGTCGCTCTACACGGTGGACGGTGTGACCATGAACATGAACAGGAAGACGCAGGTCAAGCATTACTGTATGAACATGGCTGCCTTTCTGAAGCTGGGAGACTGGTTCGATTATCTGCGTGAAAACGGAGTGTATGACAATACACGCATTATCATTGTGGCGGATCATGGCGCCAGGTATGTGAAGCAGTTTGACCATATGCGGTTCGACCTGGTGGACGTAGCGGGATTCAACCCCATGCTGCTGGTGAAGGACTTCGGGGCGACGGGATTCTCCACGGATCACGGCTTCATGACAAATGCAGACACACCGACCCTGGCCACAAAAGACGTGATTGAAAACCCGGTGAATCCGTTTACCGGCCATGCGATCAATTCGGACGCGAAGAACGAAGGCCCGCAGGTGGTCACCACGTCCAGGAACTGGAAGGTTTCCAGGAATAACGGGAATGTCTATGACACTTCTGACGGGATATGGCTGTCCGTGCACGATGACATCTTTGTGGAGGACAACTGGGAACTGGTGGCAGAGGGATCGGAGGTACTGACCGGGATTCCGGGGTGAGACACGGCGGTATCCCGGAGAGAGAGCTGCTGCGTGATTTTGGCGTGAACAGCAACCGGGTTGACTTTAAGGGATTCAGTCCCTATAATCTTTCTGTTAAAAATCTGATATATCATCCATGAATGAGGAACGATTATGAAGGCTTTGATCTTGAACTCTGGCGTGGGAAGCCGTATGGGCGTACTGACATCAGAGCACCCGAAGTGCATGACAGAGATTTCCGCGAAGGAAACCATCTTAAGCCGTCAGCTCAGAATGATCTGTGAGGCGGGCATCCAGGAAGTGGTCATGACGACCGGTAAGTTTGACGATGTGCTGGTGCGGTACTGCGAATCCCTGAAGCTTCCGCTGAAGATTACCTATGTCAACAATCCTGTCTACGACAGGACGAACTATATCTATTCGATTTACTGTGCCAGAGAGTATCTGGACGATGACATCCTGCTGATGCACGGGGATCTTGTGTTTGAAAACATGGTGCTCGATGAGGTCATGGCGTCTGAAGAGAGCTGCATGACCGTCAGCCTGGAAGCGCCGCTGCCGGAGAAGGATTTCAAGGCAGTGCTGGACGGAAACCGGATCCGCAAGGTCGGGATTGAATTCTTTGAGCATGCAGCCGCAGCGCAGCCGCTCTATAAGCTGCTGCGGGAAGACTGGCGCGTGTGGCTCGACAGGATCATTGCATTCTGCAAGGAAGACCGTACCGGCTGCTACGCCGAAAATGCATTCAATGAGGTGTCAGATGCCTGCAAGGTGACGGCACTGAATGTGGACGGGAAGCTCTGCGCGGAGATCGACGATCCGCACGATCTGGAGCGTGTCAGCGCGATGCTGAGCGAGGTGGAGAGCCGCCTGGTGTACATGTGCTTCTCCACGGATATTCTGCACAGCGGACATATCGCCATCATCAGGAAGGCGGCACGCCTTGGTTCTCTGGTGATCGGCGTTCTCTCCGACGAAGCGGTGGCCAGCTTCAAGCGGTTCCCGCTGCTTCCGCAGGAAGAGCGCAGGACACTGTTTGAGAACATGGCCGGCGTGAAGTCCGTGATCAGTCAGGATACGCTGAGTTATAAGGACAATCTGGAAAAGCTGCATCCGGCATTCGTGGTCCATGGCGATGACTGGGTCACCGGATTCCAGCAGCCGATTCGTGACGAAGTGATCTCCATCCTGGAGTCTTACGGCGGGAAGCTGGTGGAGTTCCCGTACTCGTCCGATCCCAAGTATCATGCGCTCCAGGAGCGTGTCCGCAAGGAACTGTCCCTTCCGGATATGCGCCGCGGAAGGCTGCGCAAGATTCTGGATATGAAGGGACTGGCGGTGACCATGGAGGCACACAGCGGCCTGACCGGCCTGCTGGTGGAGAACGCTGTCGTTCACCAGGACGGCGGCGCGCATCAGTTTGACGCGATGTGGGTCAGCTCTCTGTGCGATTCCACAGAGAAGGGCAAGCCGGACATCGAGCTGGTGGATATGACGTCGCGCCTGCGCACGATCGATGACCTGATGGAAGTCACCACCAAGCCGATTATCTTCGACGGAGATACCGGCGGACTGAAAGAACACTTCGTCTACACGGTCAAGACGCTGGAACGCATCGGCGTTTCCATGGTGATCATCGAGGATAAGATCGGCCTGAAGAAGAATTCGCTCTTCGGGACCGAGGTATCCCAGACGCAGGATGACATTCCGCACTTCTGCGAGAAGATCCGTGCAGGAAAAGAAGCACAGCGCGGAAAAGAGTTCATGATCTGCGCCCGGATCGAAAGCCTGATCCTGGAAATGGGAATGGAAGATGCCCTGACCAGAGCAGACGCTTATGTGAAAGCCGGCGCGGATGCGATTATGATTCACAGCAGGAAGAAGGATCCGGACGAGATCTTCACCTTCGTGGAGAACTTCCGCAAGACCGATCCGAAAACCTACCTGGTTGTTGTGCCCACTTCCTTCAACTCCGTCACGGAAGAAGAGTGGAAAGAGCGCGGCGTTAACGTGGTGATCTACGCCAACCAGCTGATCCGAGCGGAATTCCCGGCCATGCAGAAGGTGGCGGATACCATTCTGAAGCATCACAGGGCGATGGAAGCAGATGACATGCTGCTGCCGATTAAGCAGATCATCCGGCTGATTCCGGAGGATTATTGAGAAAGAAGAAGCAGGATTTGGCTGATTGCGGAGCATAATGATCGAGGTAAAACAGAGTGAAAGACCAGAAACTATATACGGGGCCGCAGGCCCCGGAGGCTTCACTGGACGAGTTTTTGAATGGGATGGGGACAACGCATGTTTTTTTGGTCTGCGGGCGCTCCATCCGCTTTTTGCGTCTGAATGACTACTTCAGATCGCTGGAAGAGCGGCTCGGGATCAAGGTGACGTTCTTCTCGGATTACACCCCGAACCCGGCATATGAATCAGCCGTGAAGGGTGCTGAGATCTTTCGGAAGGAAGGGTGCGACTGCATCGTGGCAGTCGGCGGCGGCAGTGCCATGGACGTGGCAAAATGTGTGAAGCTGTTTGCGACGCTGGACCCTGATGTCAGCTATCTGGAGCAGTCCTATGAGGACAATGGCATACCGTTCCTTGCTGTGCCGACCACAGCAGGCACCGGAAGCGAGGCAACACACTTCGCGGTCATCTATGACGGCGGAAAGAAGCTGTCCATTGCCCATGAAAGCGCTGTTCCGCAGGCGGTAGTCTTTGATCCGACGACCCTTGTATCTCTGCCGGACTACCAGCGCAAGGCGACCATGATGGATGCACTCTGCCATGCGATCGAATCCTGCTGGTCTGTGAAAGCAGACGAGAGGAGCCGCAAGATCGCGAAGGAAGCCATCTGGCAGGTGCTGAGCGCGAAAGACGGCTATCTTGCCAACACGCCGGAAGGAAACCAGTCCATGCTGCTGGCAGCGAACATGGCCGGCAAAGCCATCAATCTGACCCAGACGACCGCGGGACATGCCATGTGCTACAAGCTGACCGGCACCTTCGGCATCTCCCATGGCCACGCGGCTGCGCTTTGTGTGAGCGTGCTCTGGCCTTTTATGATCGCACACGCCGATGAGTGCGTTTATCCGGAAGGTGAGAGCGGACTGAGACAGGTCTTCTCCGAACTCGCAGATCTGTGGGGCGCACTGACTCCCCAGGAAGCTGCGGCGCAGTTTAGTGCGCTTGTTGCGGAGCTGGGCCTTGACACGCTCAGACGCCCGGACGCGAAAGAGGGCGGGTCTGCCGCTTCAGCTGACCCATCTGGCTCACCTGAGCCTGTTCAGGCGACAGAAGAGCTGATCCAAACCCTGGCAGACTCCGTGAATCTGCAGCGCCTGAGGAACAACCCGGTGGCGCTGACCAGGGATGAGATTGTGGAATTGTACGAGGAAATCTTCCGCAGATACGGTGCGTGAGAGAAAGGAACAAACCACTTATGAAAGTAGAAGAATTTGTCGCCGGCATCGGCGCAGACTATTATACCGGCGTGCCGGATTCACAGCTGAAGGCACTGTGCAATTATCTTGCCAACACCTATGGCATTGACCCGCAGCATCACGTCATCGCGGCCAATGAAGGCAATGCGGCTGCACTGGCGGCGGGATATCATCTGGCCACCGGCAGGGTGCCTGTCGTTTACATGCAGAACAGCGGAGAGGGCAACATCATCAATCCGGCCGCGTCGCTTCTGAACAGGGAGGTGTACGCGATTCCGGTGATGTTCGTCATCGGCTGGCGCGGAGAGCCCGGTGTGCATGACGAGCCGCAGCATATCTACCAGGGACAGGTGACGCTGAAGCTGCTGGAGGATATGGGCATCGAGTACATGGTGCTGTCGAAGGATACCACGAAGGAAGAGCTGGCGCAGAAGATGGAGCATTTCCGCACACTTCTGGAACAGGGTGAGGACGTGGCGTTCGTCGTGCGGAAGGGCGCGCTTACCTATGACGGGCCTGTTCACTATGAGAATGACAATCTGATGTCCCGTGAGGAGATTATCGGCCATATTGTCGCTGTGACAGGGGACGATCCCATCGTCTCCACGACAGGAAAGGCGAGCCGGGAGCTGTTCGAGATCCGGGAAGCGGCCGGGCAGGGACATGGATATGATTTCCTGACCGTGGGCTCCATGGGACATGCCTCCTCCATCGCGCTGGGCGTTGCTTCCTTCAAGCCGGACCGGAAGGTCTGGTGCATCGACGGAGACGGTGCGATGCTGATGCATATGGGCGCGATGGCTGTGGCCGGAGCGCTTGCGCCGAAGAATCTGGTGCACATCGTGATCAACAACGGTGCGCACGAGACTGTGGGCGGCATGCCGACTGCGGCGGGAAGCCTCGACTGTGCGGCGCTTGCCCGTGCCTGCGGATATACCTACGCGCTCAGCGCAGCGGCGCCGGACGAACTGGACCGTGTGCTGGCGCAGGCAAAGGAACGGGAAGGGCTCGGTTTTATCGAGATCAAGTGCAGCATCGGTGCGCGTGACGACCTTGGCCGGCCGACCACCACTGCGCGGGAAAACAAAGAGAGCTTTATGAGAACGTTGAACGGAGCGAAGAAAGAATCATGACATTACTGTATATCGATCCCGGTACCGGGAGCATGCTGTTTACCATCTTGCTTGGCGCGATCACCACACTGTACTTTTTTGTGCGGAAGCTGATCGTGTACCTGCGGTTCCGCGCCAGCGGCGGTAAGGTCTCGAAGGAGGATATGGCGAAGATTCCGTATCTCATCTTCAGCGACAACCGTCAGTACTGGACCGTGTTCAAGCCCATCTGTGACGAGTTCGAGCGCCGGCAGGTTCCGCTGGTTTACTGGACTGCCTCGGATGAGGATCCCGGTCTTACGGCCGATTACAAGTATGTGGAGCGGAAGTTCATCGGAAAAGGAAACCATGCCTTTGCGAAGCTGAACATCATGAGCGCCGGGATCTGCCTGGCGACGACGCCCGGCCTTGATGTACTGCAGTGGAAGCGCTCCAAGAACGTGGACTGGTATGTGCACATCCTGCATGCTGCGGGCACGTCTGCTGCCGGTTACCGTATGTTCAGCCTGGATTACTATGACGCAGTTCTGCTGACAGGTGATTTCCAGATCGATGAGATCCGTGAGCTCGAGACGAAGCGGAACCTTCCGCCGAAGGAACTCGAGGTCATCGGCTGCACGTATATGGACGCCATGTGGGAGCGGCTGCAGAAGGAAGAGGCTGAAGAGGCCGGCGCGCAGACGACCGATGCACAGGGAGCTGACGCCCAGGCAGCCAAAGCCAAGGAAACAGACGCCCAGGCAGCCGGCGCACAGGAAGCGGATGCTCAGGCAGCCGGCGCCCAGGCAGCCTCGCAGGATCTCACCGTCCTGCTTGCGCCGTCGTGGGGCACCAGCAGCATTCTGTGCCGCTACGGCAGGAACTTCCTGGACGCGCTGGCCGCGACCGGATACAAGATCATCATCAGACCTCACCCGCAGTCATTTGTCTCAGACAAAGCCGTCATGGACGAGCTGCAGGCAGCCTATCCGGACAGTGACCAGATTTCCTGGAACCGTGATTCCGATAACTTTGAGGCGCTGCGCAAGGCGGATATCATGATCTCCGACTTCTCCAGTGTCATCTTTGACTATACGCTGATCTTCAACAAACCTGTCATCTACGCGGAGAACACCTTTAACAAGGATCCGTATGACGCGGCATGGTTGGATGACGAGATGTGGAAGTTCAAGGTACTTCCGTCCATCGGCCTGCCGCTGAAAGAAGAGGATTTCCCGAATCTGAAACAGATCATCCAGGAGGCTGTCGTGGATACGAAGCTGGGTGAGGGCAGAGAGCAGGCAAGGAAAGAGGCATGGGCGCACATCGGAGAAAGTGCGCGCCTGACTGCGGACTACATGATTGAGAAATATCAGACACTGAATAATAAGGAGCAGTAACTATGCTGTCATTATTGTATCAATTGATTATCATGCCGCTGGAGATGGTGATTGAAGTGATCTTCACGGTCATGTACCGGATGCTCGATCATGCGGGCCTCGCGATCATCGGCGTAAGTATCGTGGTCAGCTTCCTCATCCTGCCGCTCTACCGCAGAGCGGATGCGATGCAGGAGGAGGAACGCGACCGGCAGGACGCCATGAAGCACTGGGTGGACCACATCAAGCGGACCTTCAAGGGGGATGAGCAGTATATGCTGCTGACCACCTATTACCGCCAGATGAACTATCATCCGCTCTATGCCCTGAAGAGTTCCATTTCTTTGCTGCTGCAGATTCCCTTCTTCATCGCGGCCTATCACTACCTGTCCAACCTGAAGGTACTGCAGGGCGTATCGTTCGGCCCCATCGCCAACCTGGGCGCGCCGGATGCCATGCTGCAGATCGGCGGGATCGCCGTCAATGTGCTGCCGATCCTCATGACAGTCGTAAACCTTCTGTCCGGCGCGATCTACTCGCGCGGATTTCCGATGAAAACCAAGGTGCAGCAGTATGTGCTGACCCTTCTGTTTCTGGTGCTTTTGTACAACCGGCCCGCCGGACTGGTGCTGTACTGGACCATGAACAATGTTTTCTCTCTAGCGAAGAACATCTTCATGAAGGTGCTGAAGCATCCGGTGCGGGACTTTGCCGTCATCAGTTCCGTGTGCGGCATCGCCTTCCTGGCACTGATCGCCGGAAGGATCAACGGCATCAGAGGCATGTTTATCGTAATACTGATTGCAATTGTCATGCAGATGCCGCTTCTGTATCTGGTCTTTCGGAAGTTTTTCCCGCGTATGGCAAAAGCGGTGGTGAAGGTAACGGAGGAAATCCCGGCTTACCTGTTCTTTCTTGGCGGCGTGGTGCTGACTTTGCTTGCGGGTGTCCTGATCCCCATGTCGGTCATCAGCAATTCGCCCGCGGAATTCATCAGTGTAAAAGCGTATGTTACCCCGCTGCGCTATATCGCTTCAACCGTCGCGGTGGCGGCCGGGTTCTATATCATCTGGTTCGGCATCTTCTATCTGCTGGCTTCAAAGAAGGGGCGCAACATCTTCGCGCTGGGATACTGGATTGCATCGGTCTGTGCCCTGATCAATTATATGTTCTTCTCTCAGAACTTCGGAGACCTGTCCACGGAGCTGGTGTTTGAAAAGACTGTGAAGTTCGGCAGAAAAGCGATGGCGGTCAATGCGCTGGCGATGGTCTGTGCGGCTGTGGTTCTGTGGCTGATCTGGAAATATAAACGCAGCCTGGTGAAGAGCCTGTATGTGATTCTCATTCTAGGCATCGTAGCTTTGAGCGTGCGCAGCATCGTCATCATGAACGGGCAGATCACAGAGATCATGGCCCTGACGGAGAAGACAGATGACGGAGAGGCCGGATCAGAGCCGATCTTCCGGCTGAGCAAGACGGGCAAAAATGTCATTGTCCTGATGATGGACCGTATGGTCAGTTCCTATCTGCCCTATATCATGAATGAAAAGCCGGAACTGGAAGAGAAGTTTGACGGGTTTACCTGGTATCCGAACTCCACATCGTTCGGCGTGATTACCAACTATGGAACGCCTGCCCTGTTCGGTGGCTATGAGTATACGCCCGCGAGAATGAACGGGCGGGACACCGAGCTGCTGGAAGAGAAGCAGAATGAAGTGCTGAAGATCATGCCGCTTCTGTTCAGTGACAACGGATACGAGGTTACCGTATGCGATCCGCCCTACGCGGGATACAAATGGATTCCGGACCTGAGCATCTACGATGACTGTCCGCAGATCAAGGCATACAATGTTTCCTCTGTCGGTGCGTATTCGCTGGAAATGGAACAGCAGTACGGTGAATACTATGATACACTGCAGAAGCACAATTTCGTTTTATACAGCCTCTTCCGCATGGTGCCGACCGTGTTCCAGAAATCTGTCTATGACAGAGGGCGCTATCTGAGCACGAACAAAAAGTCGGAGATGTCACAGGCATTCATCAATAACTATGCCGCGCTCTGCAACCTGAGCAACATGACAGAGGTGACGGACGAGGGGCAGGATACCTTCCTGATGATGGCCAACAAGACGACACATGAGAAGACGATGCTTCAGATGCCGGATTATACGCCGGCGCCGGAGGTTGACAACTCCGCGTACTATGATGAGTCTCTCTACACGCTGAACGGAGTGACCATGAAGATGGAAACGCCCAAGCAGCAGAAACATTACTGTATCAACATGGCCGCCATGCTGAAGCTGGGAGAGTGGTTTGACTACCTGCGTGAGAATGGCGTGTATGACAACACCCGCATCATCATCGTATCGGACCATGGTGCCAAGTACGTGCATCAGTTTGATGAGCTGATGTTCAAGTATACGGACGTTATGGCATTCAACTGCATGCTGATGGTGAAGGATTTCGGGGCCACCGGGTTCCATACGGATCATACCTTCATGACGAATGGCGATACACCGACGATCGCCATGCAGGGTCTGATCAAAGATCCGGTGAACCCGTTTACGGGCAATCCGATCAATTCGGATCCGAAGTATGAAGGACCTCAGATTCTCACGAATTCCCATAACTGGAAGGTCTATGAGAACAACGGCACCACGTATAATACCGCTGACGGAAACTGGCTGTCCGTGCACGATGATATCTTCGTGGAAGACAACTGGGCGTATGTGGCACCGGGAACCGAGGTTTTGAAGGAATAGCAGAATGCTGACTTTTCTGTATCAACTGATCATAATGCCTCTTGAACTGATGATTGAGGTTATCTTCACGGTGATGTACCGGATGCTGGATAACGCAGGACTTGCAGTCATCGGTATGGGCATTGTGGTCAGTTTTCTCATCCTGCCGCTGTACCGCAGGGCGGACCAGATGCAGGAGGAGGAGCGTGACCGGCAGGCGGCCATGAAGCACTGGGTGGATCACATCCGGCGTGTCTTCAAGGGTGATGAGCAGTATATGATGCTGACGGCCTATTACCGGGAAATGCATTATCATCCGCTGTATGCGCTGAAAAGCTCCATCTCTTTGTTTCTGCAGATCCCATTTTTCATTGCAGCTTATCATTATCTGTCTGATCTGAAGGTGCTGCAGAATGCTTCCTTCGGTCCCATCGCGAACCTGGGCGCGCCGGACGGCCTGCTTCAGCTTGGCTCAGTGACGGTCAATCTGCTGCCCATCCTCATGACAGTGATCAACCTGGTCTCCGGGGCCATCTACCTGCGGGGCTTCCCTGTAAAGAGCAAGGTGCAGCAGTATGTTCTGGCACTGCTCTTTCTGGTGCTGCTGTACAACCGGCCTGCAGGGCTGGTGCTGTACTGGACCATTAACAATGTATTCGCGCTCGTGAAGAACATCTTCATGAAGGTGCTCAGGCACCCGGAGAGGGACTTTGCCGTCTGCATGTCCGTATGCGGCGCCGCCTTCCTGGCGCTGACGGCAGGGCGGATTCACGGTGGTATGGGCATGCTGATCGTGGTGCTGATCGCGATTGTCATGCAGCTGCCGCTGGTATCGTGGCTGCTGTCCTCCCGCTTCCCGGGCGGTCTTGCGCAAGCGGCGGAGTCTGCCGCGCAGAGTGCGGCCCATTCGATCTCACAGACAGCCGCGCAGGCCGGCGTCCATTCGGCTGCACGGAAGGTGTCACAGGTATTCATGCGTGCAGGCGTGCGGGGAGAAATGCAGCCGCAGACCACGGTCCTGTTCTTCCTGGGCGGTGTGGTGCTGACCCTGCTTGCAGGCGTACTGATCCCGCTTTCCGTTCTCAGCAATTCTCCTTCGGAGTTTATCCGCGTGGAGGCTTATGTCACCCCGATGAAGTATGTCCTGGACAATACTGCGGCGGCGGCGGGCTTCTTCCTTCTGTGGTGCGGTGTCTTTTACCTGCTTGCGCCCTCTTCGCGGCGCGGTCTCTTCGCGCTGTGCGGCTGGATCGTATCGGTCTGCTCCCTGGTCAACTACATGTTCTTTTCCCGGAACTTCGGCAATCTGTCCGCGGACCTGGTGTTTGAAAGCGCCGTCGGATTCGGCCGGAAAGCAATGGTGCGCAATGCCCTGGTGATGCTGCTTCTGGCGGTGGTTCTGTGGCTGATCTGGAAGGCGCGGCGCAGCTTGGTCAGAAACCTGTATGTCATCCTGATCGTAGTGATTTCCGCACTCAGTGTGTACAGCATGACGGACATGAACCGGGTGATCGCCAAGATCCCAGGCCTGAAGGCAGCTTCCGAAGAAGGCGGGACGGGAGCGTATGAGCCGGTCTTCCGGCTGAGCAGGACCGGCAGAAATGTAATCGTCCTGATGATGGACCGTATGATCAGTGCATACGTGCCGTACATTATGAACGAGAAGCCTGAGCTGAAGGAGAAGTTCGCCGGGTTTACCTGGTATCCGAACACACTGTCCTTCGGTGTGTGCACCAACTACGGAAGTCCTGCCCTGTTCGGCGGGTATGAGTACACGCCCCTGATGATGAACCGGCGCAGCGGGGAATCCCTGGGCAGCAAGCAGAATGAACTGCTGAAGATGATGCCTGTCCTTTTTGACAACAACGGGTTTGAGGTCACGGTGTGCGACCCGCCTTACGCAGGTTACCAGTCGGTTCCGGACCTGAGCATCTACAGTGACTATCCGGACATTCAGGCATACAATCTCACCCATACCGGCACCTACTCCCATGAACTGCAGGACCGGTTCGGAGACTACTACGAAAAAGTACAGAAACGCAATTTCATTTTCTACAGCCTCTTCCGCATGGTGCCGACAGCCTTCCAGAAGGCGGTCTATGACAACGGACGTTACCTGTCCTCGTCGCGGAACGCGAACGTGAACCAGAAGTTTATTCACGAATACGGCGCGCTCTGCCACCTGAGCGACATGACAGGGGTGACGGACGAAGCACAGGATACCTTCCTGATGATGACCAACAAGACGACCCATGAGAAGACATCGCTGCAGATGCCGGACTATGAGCCGGCCCTGACCGTCAATAATAAACCGTACATGGATCCGTCGCTCTGGACAGTGGACGGCGTGACCATGAAGATGAAGACAAAACGGCAGAAGAAGCATTACTGCGTGAACATGGCCGCCATGCTGAAGCTCGGCGACTGGTTTGACTATATGCGGGAAATGGGTGTGTATGACAACACCCGCATCATTATCGTCGCGGATCACGGTGCCCTGAACATGAAGCAGTTTGACCACATGAAATTCAGCCTGGTGGACGTCACCGCGTTCAACCCCATGCTGATGGTGAAGGATTTCGGCGCAGACGAATTCACCACGGACCGCAGCTTCATGACCAACGGCGACACACCTTCCCTTGCCGTACAGGGCGTGATCGAAAACCCGGTCAATCCGTTCACGGGAAATGCAATCAACATGGACGCGAAGGCTGCAGGTCCGCAGGTAGTCACCACCTCCAGAAACTGGAGACTCCCGGACAACCACGGGAACGTGTTTGACACCGCCGACGGAGACTGGCTGTCCGTGCACGATGACATCTTCACGGAAGAAAACTGGGCTTATGCAGCGCCCGGCTCGGAGGTATTGAAAGGGTAAGCCTGGAACCGGCCGGCACCGGCAATTCACCGTAGATTGGAGAACAGCCTCCCCGGGACAGACACAGCGCTCCTGAGCGAAGACTTTTGGGGGTCGGAGCGAAGGAGAGCTGTGTCTGTCCCGGGGAGGCGTCCTCTTGTCGGGAGGCGACCTTTTTTGTTGCCTTTAGTGATTTAAAGTGATATACTATCGAATGTACATCTTTGTAAGGCGCGCAGCCGTGCCCGCCAGGCGCGGCATACCGGAAACCCGGCGGCGTTCCTGCACATTGCCGGAGAATAAGATCGAAGATGTCCGGCACAGATAACGGGTACAGCCCGGAAACCAGAGGAGGGAAAGCTTATGATGAAGAAACTGGCAGCTGTGACATGTGTTCTGTCGATGGCTCTGGCCTCGATGGCAATGGCCGATACCATCACAATCGGCGTTTTTGAACCGGCTTCCGGCGACAACGGAGCAGGCGGAAAGCAGGAAGTGCTCGGCATGCAGTATGCAAATCAGGTGCAGCCGACTGTTGAGATCGACGGAACAGAGTACGATGTCGCTCTGAACATCGTTGACAATGAGTCCTCGACCGATAAGGCGACCTCCGCGGCGACGGCGGCGGCTGAAGGCGCGAGCGTTGTGCTTGGCTCCTACGGCAGCGCGGTTTCCATCGCGGCAGGCGATATCTTCAAGAGCGCAGGCGTCGGCGCGATCGGCGTTACCTGCACCAACCCGCAGGTTACAGAAGGCAATGACAATTACTTCCGTATCTGCTTCCTGGATCCGTTCCAGGGCACAGTCCTTGCAAACTATGCGAATGACGCGCTCAGCGCAAAGAAGGCTTATGTCCTGACCAAGCTTGGCGACGACTATTCCGCAGGCCTTGGCCACTATTTCTCAGATGCGTTCAAGAAACTCGGCGGCGAAGTCATCGAGGAAACCTTCCCGCCTGAAACCGCAGACTTCACTTCTTACATCACCACTGCGAAGAATGAAGGCGTAGACGTCATCATGGCTCCGACCTCCACCGAGGCTGCACAGCTGATCATCGAGGCCGCTTCCACGCAGGGCGTTACGGTTCCGCTTCTTGCCGGCGACACTTGGGATTCCAACGTAATCCTGAGCGCAGCCGAGGGCAAGGATATCGAAGTTTATGTCACGACCTTCTATCAGGAAGGCGCGGACGAAGCGTTCGATACCGGTATCAAGGAATACATCAACGGCGACAGCACCGCTCTGGCCAACAACGGCGGCGATGACACCATCGCGGCAGTTTCCGCCATGGGTTATGATGCATACTTCGTCGCTCTTGAGTGCATCAAGAATGCGGGCTCCGCTGATCCGGCGGATGTCCTTGCGGCAATCGCGGACACCACCTATGACGGCGTAACCGGCCACATCGAATTCGGTGAGAACGGCGATGCGGTTCGTTCGGAAGCCGTTGTCAAGAAGGCGAACAACGAGACCGGTACCTGGGAGTTCGTCGCAACGCAGGGTGTTGCAGAGTAATTCTGTACACAGAGCATAACAGATCTGGTAACTTAAGAATACTATGTTCGATCGGAACGCCCTCCGGGCGTTCCGTATCGAAATTTAAAAAAGTCGATTTTTGAAGCCGGAATCAACGTAAAGGAATACCCATGGACTTCTTCTCTAAGAATTTACCCTATCTGCTCGCGGGCATTTCGGTCGGCGGACAGTATGCCCTGATCGCCATCGGCTATACGATGGTGTACGGCATCCTGCGTCTGATCAATTTTGCGCACGGCGATATTTTTATGGTTGCGGGTCTTGTGACGATCTATGCGAGCACGGTCATGCCGCTGTATCTGTCCATCCCGCTGACGATCATTGTCACCGTCATCCTCGGCGTGTCGATTGAAAGGGCTGCCTACCGGCCCCTGCGCAACGCACCGAGAATGTCTGTCATGATTTCCGCGATCGGCGTATCGTACCTGCTGCAGAACCTGGCCCTGTACATCACAGGCGGACTGGCACAGGTCTATCCGACGATCCCATTTATTTCGAATACTGTCACCATCGGTTCGGCAACGACGAAGGTGGTTACCATCCTGACACCGATCCTCATGATCATTCTTGTCGTGCTGCTGATCCAGCTGATCAACCACACGAAGGTCGGCATGGCGATGCGCTCGGTGTCCACGGACTTTGAGACCAGCCGTCTGATGGGAATCAATGTCAACAGAGTCATTTCCATGACGTTTGTCATTGGTTCTTTTCTCGCGGCCATCGGTTCGATTCTGTACTTTACCAATTATCCGTCGGTTATCCCGACCTCGGGCGGCATGCCGGGTCTGAAGGCATTCGTTGCAGCCGTGTTCGGCGGCATCGGCTCGATCCCCGGCGCTGTCATCGGTGCCATGCTGATCGGTATCGTTGAGAACCTGATCAAGGGCGCAGGCTGGACGACCTTCTCGGATGCATTTACCTTTGTCCTGCTGATCGTGGTGCTGCTGTTCAAGCCGACCGGCCTGTTCGGCGAAGCGGCGACAGACAAGGTCTGAGAAAGGAGGAGAGATATGTCAAAGAAGAAAGATCTGATCTTTGCGTTCGTCCTCCTGGCGGCGGCTGTGGTGCTGGTCTTCATTCTCGACCAGACGCTGACGGAGACGGGCATCGTGATGACGGTGCTGAAAAAGGGCTGCATCTATTCTCTGGTTGCGGTTTCGATGAACCTGTTAAATGGATTCACGGGGCTTTTCTCCCTGGGCCAGGCGGGTTTCATGCTGATCGGCGGCTACACCTATGCGATCCTGACGATCCCGGCTGCCGACCGTGCGAGTGTCTACCAGTACTTTGACGGCGGCATCGTGCAGTTCTCGGTTCCGTTCTGGGCGGGCCTGATCTGCGCCGGCCTCGTGAGCGCGCTGCTCGCATGGCTGATCGGCCTTCCGGTGCTGCGCCTCAAGAGTGACTACCTGGCGATCGCTACACTCGGATTCGCGGAGATCATGAGAGCATTTTTCCAGTGGGATACGCTCGGACCGCTGACCAACGGTTCCAACATGCTCCGCAAGTATCCAAGCTTTACCACGCTGATGTTCCCGTTTATTGTATCGGCGATCTGTATCGCGCTGATCGTCCTTTTGATCAATTCCTCGTTCGGGCGGGCATTCAAGGCGATCCGCGATGATGAAATCGCGGCGGAGGCGATGGGCATTAATCTCGCGCATCACAAGCGCATGAGCTTCTGCATCTCCTCGTTCTTCGCGGGAGTAGGCGGCGCTCTGCTGGCAATGTACCAGACGACCATCCAGGCACAGGCCTTCAAGACGACCATGACCTATGAGATCCTTCTGATCGTTGTCATCGGCGGACTCGGATCGGTCACGGGCTCCGTGCTTGCGACCTTCCTGTTCTACGCGGCTTCCGAATGGTGGCTGAGATTCCTCGATTCTCCGCTGACCATCAATGGCTGGCAGGTTCCGCTGCTTCGATCGGGCTTCCGCAAGGTTGTGTTCTCGGTTGTCATCATGTGCATCGTGCTGTTCGCGAGACAGGGTATCATGGGCGACCATGAATTCTCACTGTCCGGCCTGATGAAGTTCTTCAGTAAGAAGCGCAAGGGAAAGGAGGCATCCGCAAATGAGTGATTCGAATGCGAATGTGCTCCGCCTGGAGCATATCACCATGCAGTTCGGCGGCGTGGTGGCGGTCAATGACTTCTCCATGGAAGTCAACAAGGGTGAGATTGTCGCGCTGATCGGACCGAACGGCGCCGGCAAGACAACCGCCTTCAACGTTATCACCGGCGTGTATGAGCCGACCAACGGCACGGTATACTTTAACGGCAAGCCGATCGTGGAGAACTATCCGCGCGGGAAGATGAAGAAGCTCTACCTGGGCGATAAAGCCCTGCTGTGCGACAAGAAAATCTCCCAGACACCCGACAGAATCACGAAGCTCGGCATCGCCCGTACCTTCCAGAACATTCGTCTGTTCCGGAAGATGACGGTGTTTGACAATGTCCTGATCGCGCGCCACCTGCGTTCCAAGGCAAACTTCATGAGCGCGACGCTGCGCCTCAATGCCGCCGAAGAGCGGGCGAACCGTGAGAAGACACTTGAGCTTCTCGAGCTCGTCGGCCTTGCGGGGAACAAAGACGATCTCGCGACCTCGCTTCCTTACGGCAAGCAGCGCCGCCTGGAGATTGCCCGCGCGCTTGCGACGGAGCCGACTCTTCTGCTCCTCGATGAGCCGGCAGCAGGCATGAACCCCCAGGAAACCCTGGAGCTGGCCGGCTTTATCCGGAAGATCAAAGACCAGTTTGGCCTGACGGTATTTGTCATTGAGCATCACATGGATCTTGTTATGGAGATCTCGGACCGCATCTACGTCCTGGACTTCGGCCGCATGATCGCTGCAGGAACGCCCGCTGAGATTCAGAGCAACCAGCACGTGATTGATGCGTACCTCGGGGTACAGGAAGAAGAATAAACTGCCGCGGCTGTTCCGACGGGAGCGTATCACCGTGTCAAGCGCAGAAAAAAGCATGCTGCGGTGAACTCCTTGTGAGGGCAGGTGTGACACCGCGCCGCCAGGCGCGGAAGAAAGCAAGAAGAGTAGGAAAGCACAGATATGAGCAAGAAAACAAATGAAGCAGCGACCGGCAATACCGTCGGAAAGGTTGGCAGCGTCAGCGCCAACTGGGACCATCTCGGCAAGAAAGGGGAAGGCCCTGCTAGAAACCTCCTTGAGGTTCGCGATCTGCGGGTTACATACGGCGGCATTCAGGCCGTACGCGGCATCAGCTTTGATGTCCCCGAGCATGAGATCGTGACACTGATCGGCGCCAACGGCGCAGGCAAGAGTTCTACGCTGCGCTCTATTGTAGCGCTCGAGAAGCCTGCCGGCGGCTCCATCCGCTTTGAAGGGAAGGAGATCATCGGCCTGGGCACAGAGCAGATCGTAAATAACGGAATTACGCTGGTTCCGGAAGGACGGCGCGTCTTCGTTAACCTGTCTGTCTACGAGAACCTTCGCATGGGTGCATTTCTGAGAAACGACGAGCTTCAGTCCGACCTCGACTGGGTCTATACCCTGTTTCCCCGCCTGAAGGAAAGATCGTGGCAGGCAGCCGGAACGCTCTCCGGCGGTGAACAGCAGATGCTCGCAATCGCCCGTGCACTGATGAGCCGTCCGAAAATGATCATGATGGACGAGCCTTCGCTTGGACTCGCCCCGATCATCGTGCAGGAAGTGTTTGAGATCATTCGCGAGATCAACAAGATGGGCATGACCATTCTCCTTGTCGAGCAGAACGCGAATATGGCGCTCAAGGCAGCCGACATGGGCTATGTTATGGAAACCGGAAGCATCACGCTCTCCGGTGCAGGACAGGAACTTGCCGAAAACCCGGTGGTGAAGGAAGCATACCTCGGAAAAGCAAGGAACTAAGTGAGACAAATGAAAAAGAGGAGGAACACAATCCATGGCTGACGAACAGAATCCGATCCTTGACCAGTCGATCCCGACTCCAGGCCCGATCACGCTGACTTTTGATGAAGCACCCGCAGCCTCCGCGCCGGAGGCACCCGCGGCGCCGACCCCGGCAGATCAGGCCGCTGACGCGCTTGCACAGGCGCAGGATGCCCTTTCGCAGGCGAAGGATGTATTGTCTGATGTTGAGAATGCGGCAGGCGCAACACTTGCGTCAAACGGAATCTCCGTCGGAGCAGCAAGTGCGGCAGCCCAGGCTCCGGCCACCGGCGCATCGCTGAATGCCGCGATGGCACAGGCTCCGGCAGCCCCCGGGGTTTCATTTGGAACCGGCGCGGCACAGAGCGCAGCAGCGGCAGCACAGGATACAGGCATCGCATTTTCGGCGGAAGAGCAGGCACAGATTGATGCCTTTGCCGAGCGGATTGACCTCCATAACTCGAACGCGATCATGCAGTACGGTGCCGGCACACAGAAGAAGATGTCCGATTTCTCTGACCTGGCATTGGAGAATGTCAAGAATAAGGACATGGGCGAGGTCGGTAAAATGATCTCGGGTCTGGTGACCGAGCTGACGGATTTTGATGTCCAGGAAGACGACGGCGGGATCTTCAAGTTCTTCAAGAAGCAGACGAACAAGCTTGTGGCCATGAAGGCGAAGTACGAGAAGACTGAGAAGTCGGTGGATGACATTGTGCGTGTTCTCGAAGGCCATCAGGTCCAGCTGTTGAAGGACGTCGCGACACTCGACAAGATGTACGACATGAACCTGCAGTACTTCAAGGAACTGTCCATGTACATCGCGGCCGGCAAGAAGAGGCTGGCTGAAGTGCGCAATGGGGAGCTGAAGCAGCTGCAGGAGAAGGCGGCCGCTTCCGGAGATGCGCAGGACGCACAGGCAGCCAAGGACCTCGGCGCACTCTGCGACCGCTTCGAGAAGAAGCTGCATGACCTTGAGCTGACACGCCAGATCGCGATCCAGACCGGTCCGCAGATCCGCCTCGTGCAGGATTCCGACACGCTGATGGCCGAGAAGATCCAGTCGACGATCGTCAATACGATTCCGCTGTGGAAGAATCAGATGGTCATCGCCATGGGCGTCGAGCATTCGAACCAGGCGGCGAAGGCACAGCACGAAGTATCGGAACTGACCAACAATCTTCTGAAGAAGAACGCGGAGCAGCTGCATACCGCCTCCGTGGAA
Source organism: uncultured Clostridia bacterium (assembly GCA_946401715.1). Lineage (GTDB taxonomy): Bacteria > Bacillota > Clostridia > Lachnospirales > Lachnospiraceae > Porcincola. The sequence continues at coordinate 22,783 of CAMIVF010000009.1, forward strand.
ACCGCGAAGGAATCGGAGAGAGGAATTGTGGATATCGAGACATTGAAGAAGACCAACGCAGAGCTCATCGCGACGCTCGACGATGTCCTGAAGATTCAGGAGGAAGGCCGCTCAAAAAGAGCCGTCGCCGAACAGGAAATGGCGAAGATGGAAGGCGAGCTGAAAGCAAAGCTGCTTGAACTGTCTAAGACGTCGAAGTGATGCTGTACATACTGATAAGAAGCCAGCGGCCCGCACCGGGAGGTGCGGGCCGCTGGCTTCTGCAACCAGGCTGCAGAAAGCATGGTTTCACGCCATCACGGGTGAATGGCGAACAGTGAACCGTGAACTGTGGAGAAGAGATAAGTGTCAATTGCACTTTAGTACGTTTTACGGCATAATAACAGTGGTATCATGCCGTGGCTGGGATTGGCGTATACAGTGCCGGTATGCTGCGGCAGAATGAGCGGAAGGTGTGACTGTCATGAGTGATAAAAAAGAAAATTTTGATCCGTTTGAGGCAGTCGGCAATATTGCCGATATCGTAAACAAGTCTATCGCCAGCGGTGATTATGGTTCGCTGAATCGTGAGATTACCAAAGCGCTGAACGAGGCGGCTGATGCGGTGCATGATTCGATCTTTTCCACGCCGTTCTTCAGAGTGGATGGTGCGAAGACGTATCGAAATTCATCGAAGAGCACATACCAGGATGCGTGGAATGGAAAGCGTCATCCGGCGTCGGCGTCTGTCAGGGCAGGCGGGGATGGCGTTGTGAATTCTGCCGGCGCTTATGCGCGGGCGATCATCGGGACTGCGTCTACGTGTTTCTTCGGCATTATCTTCGCGGCGGGAATTGCGATCGGGGGAGGCCCCTTTGCTTGGTTTTTTGGAGCGGTGACGGCATTCAGCGGCTGGAACATGGTGAAGGGTTTCCAGAAGATCGGACGGATCAACCGTGCGCGCAAGATTCTGAAGATGATGGAGAACCGCGATACGATCACGATCGAGGAGATTGCGGCGGCTTTCGGCAAGAGCGAGAAGTGGGTGGCCGATGATATCCAGGCGATGGTACGCGACGGGATATTTACCGGCAAGACTTACATGGACAAGGAAGAAACTGCGTTCATGATCAGCCATGAAGCCTATAATCAGTACCGTGAGACCATGCGTGCTTATGAAGAGCGTAAGAGGGTGCAGGCGGGACAGACAGCATTTGATGCGGCAACGAAGAGTGCATTCCGGAAGGAAGACCTGAAGGAATACACCAAGATGGAGAAAAATGCCGCGCAGCGTGAGCAGAACAGTGTGCGCGAAGCGGCCCGTCTCGACAGGGAAACGGCAGAGATGGTCGATGAGGGTAAGGCATTCATCTCCCATATTCATCAGAAAAATGAAGAGGTCCCGGATCCGGTGTTCACTGAAAAGCTGAACCGGCTTGAGCGGATCGTGACCAATATCTTTGACCGCGTGGCGGCTGACCCGGACAGTGCGCCGGATCTGCACAGGCTGATGAAGTACTATCTGCCGACCACGCAGAAGCTGGTTGACACCTATGCGACGCTTGACAAGCAGACGGTGCAGGGAGAGAACATTGAGAATGCGAAGGGCGAGATCATCGCTTCTCTTGATACGATCAATGAGGCGTTTGAACGGTTCCTGGATCAGTTCTTCCAGACGACGGCCTGGGATGTGTCCAGCGATATCTCGGTAATGAGTCAGATGATGGCGCAGGACGGCCTGACCGGCGGAGATGACTTTGCCCGTGCTGCAGCAGCCGCGAAGGCAGCTTCCGAAGCACAGGTGCACGAAGCAGTGCAGCAGGCAGCGGATCAGGGAGCAGCACAGGCAGCAGGACAGACTGTGCAGCAGGCAGCGGACAAGGGAGCAGCACAGGTGCACGAAGCAGTGCAGCAGGCAGCGGACCAGGGAGCAGCGCAGGTGCACGAAGCAGTGCAGCAGGCAGCGGACCAGGGAGCAGCACAGCCTGCGCAGCAGGATCCGGGTCAGGCGCAGACCGCATCGCATGGCGGCGTGCGGGTGCAGACCATGGGTGGTGTGCAGGCGCTGGTTCAGGAGGAAGAACAGTAACTTGCGGTCTGCCCCGATTCGCGCTATAATGGCGCGTAGTATGTCAGTTTCACGGGAGAAGTGACTATGAAAAGATGCATGTACTGCGGACATGAGAACGAGGACTCTCTTGTATCATGTTCTGTATGCGGGAACAAACTGGGAAATGCGGTTCCGACACAGGAACCGGTGACCGCTGAGGAAGCGGTCGGTCAGGAAAGCGCAGGCGGTGAAGCCGGGGGCGCGGCAGAGCCGATGGAACCGGCACAGAGTATGGATCCGGTTTCGGAGGTGCAGCGTGCAGCCGACGAAACCATGGTGACACAGGAACCGGCATTTGCAGGACAGGTTCCGGTGAACAGCCAGTTTGCTGAAACTGCCCCGGCCGGTCAGTTCAACGGCGGCGAGAATACCTATGCGGGCCAGGGCACTCAGGCTGCCGGTCAGTATGGTGAGAACGCCTACGCCGGACAGGGTGCACCGGATGCCGGCCAGTATGGCGGGAATGCTTATGCCGGCAGTCAGTATGGGGAGAACGCTTACGCAGGCCAGGGCGCCGGTCAGTATACGGGAGAGAACCCGTACGCGAATCAGACTGGTCCGGATATGACGCCCGGATATGGTGAAGACTGGCGGCAGGATGTAGGCCGCGGTCAGACATACGGCGCCAGAACCCAGTACGAAGCAAGGCGGGAAGCAAGACGTGCCCAGACCGGATCGCGCGAAGGCGTAACAGGCGGCGTTTACGGCAGCAATGGCCAGTATGGTGCCGGGGGCCGGGATCAGTATGGAAGTGCCGGATATGGTTACCGCCAGCCCGGGCAGGATCCGCAGGCACAGGGCGGCCGTTCCGACTATGGAAGGCGTGAGAGTGCCGGCGGCAGCAAGGTGTTCATGGTCAAGGCCCGCAAGAGAGTAAAGAGCGTGACATTTTTCCTGATGGCCTTTACCTTTACGGCCATGTTCGCGCTGAATGTTTACAATATCTACTGCGGCAATGCACTCCGCAACATTACTGATTCGGAGTCCATGCTTACCAATATTCTCGCAGGCACAGGCACGAACTTCTTCACGCAGATGCTGACAGAGCTGGCGTCCCAGATGGTGAAGATGGTCGTCAATGTACGGAGCATCATCGCGTCACTCGGACAGACGGTTGAACTCGGCATCGCGATTGTATTTCTGGTACCGAACGTGCTCTACTGCCTGGCACTGTGGCTGATGTTCTTCCGCACGGATACGAAGCGCCGTCAGTTCCCGATGGGCGGATATACACTGGCCAGGGTCATGATGATCCTGAAGTTCCTGATCGCCTGCTTGGTGCTGGCTGTCGGACTGGTGATCTCCGTGTACTTCGTAGTAGTCGGTGCCCAGAAGAAGTCCGGAGACTCCTCCCTGATCCAGGGTGTGATCCTTCTGATCGTGATGATCGTGGTGTCCATCTTTGTGGTCATGTATTACATTCAGTGGATGTTCTGCCTGAAGGTTGTCAGAGACAATGCAAAGAAGGGAACTGATCCCGGACGCATGCCCGGATTCGTGGTATTCCTTTCCCTGCTGTGCACGGCAGCGTGTGTAGCGCTTATGATTCCCATGGCGTCGAACGACTACATCGGACTCGCGGCGAGAGGAGCTGCGGCACTGTACTTCCTGACGTCAGGCCTGTGGGTGCTGATCTATAAGATCAAGGTGAAGAGAACCTGATCGATTCAGTTCATTTGCATAAGAAAAAGCCGGGGTACCCCCCGGCTTTTTCTTATGAAGGAAGGGGGTTTTCAGGACTTGTTCGACGAAACCGGCTTACCCTGCTGCGGTTCCAGACGCATTTTACAAGCAGGCTGTCCGGTCTACCTGGAACACACTTACGTGTGCCTTCCTTCGAACGATAGTATAACAAAAAAGTGTGATCGTCTGTTCACAAAAAGAACACAGAAAATAGTAATTTGCGTCACAATACAGGT